>JAKASY010000396.1 GCA_021817625.1 Bacillota bacterium
TTCCGATCTCCTCCGGCAGGACGACGACGGACCCCCGCTCGCGTCCGTGGACCCGGCGGCCTGCAAGGGCTGCGGTGGCTGCGTGCCGCTTTGCCCGGAGGGGGCGATCGATCTCATGGGCTACACCGGCGACGAGATCGTGGCCATGATCGACGGCCTTGTGCGGGAGGTGGTGTGAGGTGGGCATGCGCGACGTGCGCGAGGTGGTGCGTGAGGGGCCATGGCGGCGGCGCGAGATCCTCGACGCCCTGGCCGACGGGCCGCGCAGGGTGGGCGAGATCGCGGCGGCGATCGGCGCGCCGGAGCGGGAGGCGATGTTCTGGGTCATGGACATGCGGCGCTACGGCTACGTCAGCGAGCTCGGGCCCGACGACGAGGGGCGCTTCCTGTACCAGGCGACCGAGAAGGGGGTGGGCGGATGATTGCCGGCGCCGACCTGGCGGAGCGCGTGAGAGCCCTCGCGCCCGGGTTCGACGCGACGGCGTGCATGAACTGCGGCGTCTGCACGGCCGTCTGCCCCGTAGGCGTTGAGCACCTGCCGCGCGAGCTCTTCCGCTACGTGTCGCTGGGCCTGGAGGGGGAGCTCAGGCGGGCCGAGGAGACCGTGTTCACCTGCCTCCTCTGCCGCCTGTGCGAGGAGAACTGCCCGGGCGGCGTGCACATCGCCGAGAACATGCGCGCCCTGCGCCACTACTTCGGGCGCCACATCTTCCGCCGCGCGGCGTGAGGGAAGGAGGTCGAGGGCCATGCCGATCGCGATCGAGGACACCCTGGGCATCCTCGCCGACAACCTTCGCCTGAGGCGCTCGGTGCTGCCCATCCCGGTCGAGAGCGCGACGCGCTGGACAGCCGGCCTGGGGCTGCCGCGCGGCGGCGAGACCGTCCTGTACACCGGCCTCATGTACCAGCTCATCCCGTACATCGAGGCCCTGGTCGCGGCCGAGGTTCGACTCGGGGACTCGTGGCTCGCCCGCTTCTCCGCCTTCGGACGGCAGGTGAACCGGCTGCTCGACGTGTCCTCGGTGCTCGCCCGGCCGTCGGCCGCCGCCCAGGCCGCGTACGACCGCGTGCCACGCAACGTGGCCCTCCTCCTGAAGCGCGCGGGCGTCACCTTCGGCAGCCTGTACGAGGACGACCTGTACTCCGGCGCCCTCGTGTACGACCTGGGGGCGGACGAGGCGTTCGAGGCGCACGCCCACCGCGTGTACGAGGCGCTGCGCAAGAACGGCGTGCGGCGCGCGATCACGATCGACCCGCACACGACGAACATGCTGCGCTCGGTCTACCCGCGTGTGATCGAGGGCTACGACCTGCGGGTCGAGAGCTATCTCGAGGTGCTGGCCAAGACTGGGATGCAGGCGCAGAGGGACCTGGGCGAGGAGGTCGTCATCCACGACTCGTGCGTGCTCGCGCGCTACGAGGGCGTGGTGGACGAGCCGCGCCGGCTGCTCGAGGGCGCCGGCGTGACCGTCCAGGAGCCCGAGCACAGCGGCCGCCAGACTCTGTGCTGCGGCGGGCCGGCCGAGTCGCTCTTCCCGCGCAAGGCGGAGGCGTTCGCGCGGTCGCGCGTGGCGGAGCTCGCGGCGGCCGGCAGGCGCGCGGTGACGATGTGCCCGATCTGCCTCGTGAACCTGTCCAAGGCGGCGGGGGACTCCCTCGCGCTCGAGGACATTTCCGACTACCTGCGCCGGGCCTACGACGCCTGACGTCCTGACCGGGGGCGTGTGCCGTGAAGAAGACCTTGATCGTGTTCAGCGGTGACCTCGACCGCGCCATGGCGGCGTTCATCATCGCCAACGGGGCCGCGGCGATGGGCGATGACGTGACGATGTTCTTCACCTTCTGGGGCCTCAGCCTGCTCCGGCGGCCCAACGCGCCACCTGCAGGGCCCAAGAGCTTTCTCCAGGGCATGTTCGGGCGCATGCTGCCGCACGGCCCGGCGCGCCTGGGCCTGTCCAAGATGAACTTCGCGGGCATGGGCGCCGCCATGATGCGGCGCGTCATGCGGCAGGCCGGCGTGATGTCGCTGCCCGAGCTGATGGACACGGCGCGCGAGCAGGGAGTGAAGATGATCGCCTGCACGATGTCCATGGACGTCCTCGGCATCCGCCGGGAGGAGCTGGTGGACGGCCTGGACTTCGCGGGCGTGGCCACCTACCTGGCGGAGGCGGACGACGCCAACGTGAACCTGTTCGTATAGGCGGGGGCGGGGCGAGAGGGATCGAAAAGCGTTGGGAGGCGATGAGATGGCAAGGCTGGTTGTGGGCATGGCGAGCGGCAGCACGGAGTCGCTCCTGGTGGCGGCCACGGTGGCGGGCGGCGCGGTGGCCCTCGACATGGAGGTCGATGTCTACCTGCTGCTGGGCGGCGCGCGTGCCTTCCTGCGCGACGCGCAGGCCACGTACGACCATCCCGAGCAGCGCGCGCAGCTCGAGGCCGGGATGGAGGGCGCCGGCGTCGGCGCGCCCCTCGGAACGCTGGCGCACCTCAAGGAGGGCGGCACCGTGCGTGTGCACGTGTGCGCGACGGCGGGGAAGATCTGGGGTGCGACGACAAGGGAGCAGTTCGTCGACCTCGTGGACGACATCGTCGGCATCGCCGAGTACATCATCGCCTGCCAGGAGGCGGACGTCGTCCAGGTGCTCTGAGCGCGACGGCGGGAGCCCGGCCGGTCCAAGGGGGCGCGGCCGGGCTCTTCCTTGCCCGCGCCGCCGCCGGGGGGCCGCGCCGCGTCTGGCGGCCACGGCGCCGCGGCGGACCGAGCCTTCCGACACACAGGATATATCCCACATCTAGTTGAAGTCCACATAGAGAACCCAACATCTATGAAATCATGCGTGCGGGGGCGTGCGTGGGAGAGGAGGGCCAAGGAGGACGTGCCAGCGCGGGTCGTAGACGGTGTCAGGATTCGACCTGGATAGGCCTGGGCGTATCCTTGAGACACAGCGGCGGGCGACCCGCCGGCGATCCGGCTTCGAGGTGGCAGGGGAGGCGACCTGGTGAGAGACTCCGACGGCGGCTCCAGCTCGGTCGAGACCTTCGAAGGTGGCGAGGCGGCGGTGAAGAGCGGCCACGCGCGGACGGCGAAGACGCCCTATGACCCCACCAGGCACTTCACGTCCGACCTGTCGTACAAGGTGTTCCTGGACCGCTACACGACCAAGGACATCGAGCGCAGGTTCGCGGTCGGCGATGTCGCGCTGGCGCTGGTCGTGGATGACAACCAGTGGCCGCGCAAGGAGGTCGCGCGCGTCCTCGCGATCGACGGGGACCAGCTCGAGCTCGAGGTCCTGACGGGGCCTGAGAAGGGCGAGCACATCCGGCGCGAGCGCGCGGCGTGCGACCGACCCGTCGAGCAGCGGCCGGAGGACATGTGGCGGCGCGTCGCGCGCGCGCTCGCGGCGGTCGAGAAGGACGAGGTCCGACCGCTGTGGGAGGAGCGCGTCTTCGAGGCTCTCTCCGGTTGGAAGTTCGTGCCCGGCGGCCGCATCCTGGCGGGTGCCGGGGCGGGCAATCTAACGCTCTACAACTGCGTGTCCGCCGAGACGCCGGTGCACACGCGGGACGGCC
>JAKASY010000397.1 GCA_021817625.1 Bacillota bacterium
CGATCTGTGCCTTGAGGCGACGCCCTGGCACGAGCGCCAGGGTGCGGGCGGCGCCCGAGGCGACAGCCATGCCGCCCAGCATGACCACCCACGCGGCCACCCCCGCTGTGGGCAGAGAGCCGATCATGGCCGGAGCACGGACGCACCGCTGCCCATAAAGAGATGGCGGACGCGGTGGCCGCTACCTTCCAGGCGGTCCAGGCAGCGGGGCGGCACCGGCGCGGGCGTGAACCGGCCACCCCCGGCCGCGTCCTCGCCGCGACCCGACGCCGCCGTCCGCACGAACACGTCCTGCGTCGTGATCGTGTCGCCCTCCATGCCCGTCACCTCCGTCACGCTCTCCACCCGCCGGCGGCCGTCGCGGCCACGCCGCACGTGCACGATGAGGTCGACCGCAGCGACGATCTGCTGGCGGATGGCGCGAAGCGGCAGCTCCGCGCCGCTCAGGAGCACCATCGTCTCGAGACGCGAGAGGAGGTCCCGCGGCGAGTTGGCGTGGGCGGTGGTGAGCGAGCCGTCGTGTCCCGTGTTCATGGCCTGGAGCATGTCGAGGGCCTCGCCGCCGCGCACCTCGCCCACGATGATGCGGTCGGGGCGCATGCGCAGGGCGTTGATCACGAGCTGGCGGATCACCACCTCGCCCCGGCCCTCGGCGTTCGCCGGCCGCGCCTCGAGGCTGACCACGTGCTCCTGCTGCAGGTGCAGCTCGGCGGCGTCCTCGATCGTGACGATGCGCTGGTCGGCGGGGATGAACGACGAAAGGGCGTTGAGCATCGTCGTCTTGCCGCTGCCCGTGCCGCCGGACACCACTACGTTCAGGCGCGAGTCGACGGCCGCCTCAAGGAACGCCGCCATCTCCGCCGAGAGCGTGCCGGCCTGCACGAGGTCGACCATCTTGTAGGCGTCTGGCGCGAACTTGCGGATCTTCACGGCCACGCCGCGCACCGCGACCGGCGGCACGATGACGTTCACGCGCGCGCCCGACGGCAGGCGGGCGTCGACCATCGGCGAGCTCTCGTCCACGCGCCGGCCGAGGGGCGCCAGGATGCGCTCGACCACCTGGAGGACGTGGGCCTGGTCGCGAAAGCGCACGCTCGTGCGCTCGATGCGGCCGCGCCGCTCTACGTACACCTCCTGGGGCGCGTTCACCATGATCTCGGTCACGTCCCCGTCCCGCAGCAGGGGGTCGAGCGGCCCGTAGCCGCCGGCCTCGTCGCGCACGGCGGTGAGGATCGCGTCCCGCTCGGCCCGCGTGTAGGCACGGGGCTGCTCGCCCAACACCGCGTCGAGGGCGCGCTCCAGGCGCTCGCCCTCGAACGCCGCACCGCCCTCCGCCGCCTCGTCGGCCAGGCGGCGCAGGACAGTGTGCACGATCTGGTCGACGCTGTCGCGCGAGGGGCCCTGCGCAGCCCCGCCCTCGACGCCCGCGGGGACGGCCAGGCGGCGCAGAACGCTCATCGCGTCCGCCTCCCGGGCAGACGATCGCTCAGGCGCCCGCCCGCCTGCCGACGGTCGGGCGGCAGGGAGCCGGCATCGACCAGCCGGGCGGCAAGCGTCTCGCTCGCGGCGACAAGCGGGCCGCGGCGGCGCACATGGTAGACGGGCACGCCGCCGTTCATCGCCGTGAGCGCCCCCGGATCCTCGGCCACGTGCGCCCACACCGGCACACCCAGCGCGCGCTCGAGGTCGCGCTGCTGGGGCGCGCCGTGCCGCCAGCGGTTGAGCACCAGGCCGACCTTGCCGCGCGGGATCTCGAAGCGGTCGAACAGGTCAAGGGCCAGGCGCGCCGCGGCGGTCGAGGGCAGGTCCGGACCGACGATCAACAGCAGCGTGTCGGCCGCCTGAGCGACGGCGAAGTCGGTCTCGCCGAGGGCGCTGCCGGTGTCCACGACCGTGGCGCGGAACGTGCTGCGCGCCGCGGCCAGGATGGCGTCCACATGGACCTTGCGCACGTACTCCGCCACCTCGGCCGACTCGGGCGTGCACAGCACGTGAATGCCGGAGGCGGCGTGGGATGTGAGGTAGGTGCGCAGCATCTCGCCGTCCAGAGACGCGCTCTCGCCAAGAAGATCGCCCAGCGGGCGGGCCGGCGCGAGGCTCAGGGCCGTGCCCACGCTACCGGCCGGGAGCGCCAGGTCAATGAGCGCCGTGCCGCGAAGCAGCCTGCGCCGTAGCGCGGCGGCGAGCTCGATCGCGACCGCCGTCTTGCCCACGCCGCCACGCAGCGCGAACGTCGCCACGACCAGCCCCTGCCCCGCCGCCGCCTCACCGGCGGCGCTGCGCGCAGGCACCGCCCTGCCCTCGCGTCGGGCGGAGCGGTACAGGCTCTCGGTCAGCTCCGGCAGGGCGCTGTCGCGCAGGACGACGTCGCACGCCCCGAGCGCGAGGCCCGTGCGGTAGAGGTCGGGCGTGAGGGAGGGCGCCGCCACCACGAGGGCTGGACGGTGCGGGCCGCCTCCCTCGCGCCACCGACGCACCAGCGCCGACTGCCCAGGGCTCGGGTCCAGGCTGTCCCAGAGCACCACGTCCACGTCGTGGTCCAGGGCCGCCTCGACGTCCTCCTCCGCCCCGCTGTCACCCACGCGCACGATGCGCAGGTCCTCGACCGGCGCGAGGCGCTCCGCGAACACCGCCCGCCACGCGGGGTCGGGCGACAGGAGCGCGACGCGCACGGCGCGCGGCATGTCGCGAACGGGCGCGGCCATCAGCGCACCCCCCCCTTCAGCTGCTGAAGCGTCACGCTCGGGGTCGGTCGCCCGCCGTCGCCCGGGTTGCGCATCGTCAGGGTGATGCTGCCCTCGCTCTCGGCCAAGGCGAGAGCGGCCGCGTTGGCAGGTGTGAGCTCGAGCACGACGGAGGTGTAGGAGCCGCCGGCGGACACGCCCGCGACATTGGTTGAGCCCGCGCTGCCGCCCACGAGGCCGAGGACCGAAACGTCAGACAGGATGGTCGTGGCCTGGGGGGTGGCGCCCGAGGTGGTGACGACGACGACGTCCACCCGGTCGCCCGTGGCGAGCAGGCCGCCGACGCCCGACGAGGCGCCGACCGGCAGGTCGACCGCGCGCATCCCGTTCGGCAGCTGCTCGTCCATCTGGGCCGCGGCAAGGTTCGGGTAGAGCATGCCGGCCAGGACGGCCTCTCCGGCCCAGAGCGTCTGGCGCGCCACGGCGCCGGCGACCTGTCGGGGCGTGCTCACGCTGCCCGCCGGGACGTCCGACGCGGGCAGGCTGCGCGCGGCGAACTCCGCGGGCACCAGCACGCTTCCCGCCGCGAGCGTAGCCCTAGGCACAAGCACCGACACGAGCGCCGGATGGGCCGCCTGGGCGCGCGCCGCGGCGGCGGCGGCGCGCAGCCAGAGGGCCCCGGCGAGGGCCAGGGCCAGACCGGTGGCAACCAGGACCCGGTACAGCCATGTCCCCTGCACCGGTGCACCTCCCATGCGTTCAAGGAGTGGGCTGCGCGGCAGGTCTAGCGCAAGTGCAAGAGCGCGAGGACGAGCGTGAGCGCGGCCCCCAACGCCAGTGGCAGGGCCTGGGGCACCCGCACCGAGCCGAGCGGCGAGATCG
>JAKASY010000398.1 GCA_021817625.1 Bacillota bacterium
GCCGCCCGGCCTGTGGTCCCCCTACCGATGGTAGACGATGACCCGCCCCTCGTCCCGGCACGCCACCAGCCGGCGCTCCCCGCGCAGGCGCGACAGGTCAGCGAGTTTCTCGGCAATGAGTTCTTCGCCCATGTACATGTCCTCCTCGACGCCCTCGTCGCCTGCCGAGGCGCCGTCGGCATCCACCAGAAGGTCATCGCCGAGCCGCTCGCGCAGAAACTCCACCAGCAGCCCGATCTCCGACGCCTCAAGGCGATCCGCCTGCCACAAGGCGCTCACGATGGTCAAAGAGCCCTCGGCGCTGAGGCGCAGATCACGTCCCGACGCGTCCTTGCGCTCGAGGGCGGCGTAGCCCTCGAGCGCGTCGGCGAGGCGCTCCCGAATCTCGTTCGCCTCCTGCTCATCCAGGGCTCGGCGGACAAGGAACTGGGTGCGGATCTCGCGCGCGAAGGGGTCCAGGCTGACGCTTGCCACCTCGGGGAATCGCAAGATCGTCGCGATCAGCACGCTGTACTGGCGTGAAGCCGAGACCGATCCCGCCATGTCGCCACTCCCCTTTCGCGGCCGCCATGGTAGTCGGTGTCGGGGCGAACTTCGCGCCATCGCAGGATTCTCCTGCCCATGCGCGGCGCGCGAGTGGGCGCGACAGGGTGCGCCCGCAGCGGTATCCTGGAACGACAGAAAGTCGGACCCTGCGAGGAGGATCCCGGCCGTGCAGGCCAAGGCGGAGAAGCTCGTCCACCCCCGGGATTACCACGGCGAGACCTGGCACACCGACTACGGTTCGGTGCTGCGCGAGGCGGTCTTCGGCGTGAACGACGGCCTCGTGTCGATGCTCGGCATCGTGGCGGGTGTTACCGCCTCCGGCCTGGGTCACCTGCACGTCGTGATGGCGGCCCTCGTGGCGGTCATCGCCGCCACCGTCTCGATGGCGCTCGGCAGCTACCTGAGCAGCCGCTCGGAGAACGACTTTTACGCCTCGGAGGTCGAGCGCGAGCGGCGCGAGATCGAGGAGGTGCCGGAGCACGAGCTGCAGGAGATCGAGGAGATCTACACCGGATACGGCTTCGCGCCGGACGAGGTGGAGATGATCAAGCGGCGCTTCGCGCAGAACAAGGAGCTTTGGCTCGAGTTCATGCTGCGCGACGAGCTGGGCATCATCCAGTCAAGCCAGGAGCAGCCGTGGCGCAACGCTCTCATCATGGCGGCCGCCGTTTTGGTCGGCTCGGCGCCGCCGGTCGTGCCCTACCTCCTTCTTGGCTCGACCAGCACGGCCCTTCGCGTCGCCATCGTGCTGTCTGGCCTGGCCGCCTTCAGCCTCGGTGCGCTCAAGTCCCGGGTGGCCAAGGGGAGCTGGTACGGCAGCGGCCTGACCTTCCTCATGGTCGCCGCCGTCGCAGCCGTGGTCGGCATCGGCGTCGGCGCCATCATCCCGCACCTGTTCCACGCCGGCGCCGGCGCGGCGGCGGCTGCCCTCGCGCGTTGAACAAGGGCCCGGCGCACGGCGCCCACGGCGGCGGCTACTGGCAGCCGGCCCCGGACGACGTGGCGCGGGCGGGCGTGGTCGAGCTTCGGCTGCGCGGCGCCGCCCCCATGGCGCTCGCCACGCTGAGCCACACGTTCTCGCCCCGCCGCATCGACCCCGGCACCACGCTCCTCCTCGAGGCCGTGCTGGCGCACTTCGCGCCGGGCGGGGGGCCGCCGCCGTCGCGCATCGCCGACCTCGGCGCGGGCTACGGCCCGCTCGGCCTCGCGCTCGCGCGACGCTTCCCCGAGGCCGATGTCGACCTCATCGAGCTGAACGCCCGCGCCGCCGAGGCGGCGGAGCAAAACGCCAAGCGCCACGGCCTGGGTCGGGTCCGGGTGCACGTCGGCGACGTGGCGGCGCTGTGGCACCGGCTCGGCCCGTGGGATCTCGTCGTGACCAACCCGCCCATCCGCGCCGGCCGCAGCGTGTACGGGCCGTGGCTTGCCGAGGCGGCGGAGCACCTACGCGAAGGCGGATCGTTCTGGTTCGTCTGCCGCACCGCCCAGGGCGCGGCAAGCCTCCAGGCCATGCTCGCCGGCGCCCTGTCGGACGTCGTGGTGGTTGCCCGCCAGAGCGGCTACCGCGTCGCGCGCGGCCGCCGAACCCCGGCCTGAGGGCGAGGAGGGCCGCTATGCCGATCTCCGACTACCTGCGCGACGTGCGCGCCCTCGTCGGCCGACGCCTCCTGCTCGTACCCGGCGTGGCGGCGGTCATCCGGGACAGCGAAGGGCGCGTGCTCATCGAGCGGCGCGCCGACAACGGGGCCTGGGGCCTGCCCGCCGGCGCCGTCGACCCGGGGGAGACGCCAGCTATGGCCATCGTGCGCGAGGTGCGCGAGGAGACAGGCCTGGATGTCGTGCCCGAGCGCATCCTCGCCGTCTTCGGCGGGCGGCGCATGCGGACCCGCTACCCCAACGGCGACGAGACGGAGTACACCGTGGTGGTCTTTGCCTGCCGGATCGTCGGCGGCCGCCTTGCGCCCCTCGACGGCGAGGCCGTCGAGCTCGCCTTCGTGCCGCCCGCCGTCGCCGCGACCCGGATCGGTGCCTACCCGCCCGCCTTGTGGCGAATGGCTGACGGGGAAAGAACCATGTTCGAGCCCTAGCTCCGCCGCGGCTGCGTCTGCGTTTGTGTCGACCATAGGTCGCCGACGGCGGCGAGGCGCTGTCTCTCGACGCACACGATCCAACGCTGCCAGCGGGGGCGCGGCGCGCCTCGCATCGCTGCGCAACAAACGCTGGTGCCAAGCCACATACCAGGGAGGACCCGCCAGGACTGGAGGGATGCAGCGGCGGGCCGCGAACCTGCCAACGGGCCGGAACGGCGCCCGGCCCGTGAAGGGCCGCCACCGCCCAGGCGGTCCACGCATCTTGCCAGCGAGAGAAGGGTTCGCGTGCATCGACACGGTTCGAGGCATTGGGTCTCGCTTCTTTGTGTGGTTGTGCTCGCGTCGGGCGCGCTGTCGCTGTCGCCGTCTCTGGCCTCGACCGCGGCCGCGGCGACGCCATCCCACCTGCCGGCTCGCCTGAATCTCAACGCCCGTCCCCTGGCGGCCGCCACCGCCTCGGTGGCGCTGAGCCCGTCCAGCGCCTGGAGCTTCGGCCTGATCCTGCCGTCGCAGAATGCCGCCGGCCTCGCGGCATACGCCCAAGCCGTCTCCGACCCGGCCTCGCCGCAGTATCGAAAGTTTTTGACCCCGGCGCAGGTCGCCGCCCTCTACGGCCCGGCCCCGTCGCTGGTCGGCCGCCTGGAGGCCTACCTTGCGCAGAAGGGGTTCACGGCCACCCTCTCCGGCCAGGTCCTCCAGGTCTCGGGCACCGTCGCCCAGGTCGACGCCCTGTTCTCCACCACCCTCGTCGAGCAGCCGGCCGCGCCGCAGCCGCCGGGCCCGCCAGGCGGTCTGGCGCGGGGGCGCGGTCCCGGGCAGTTCCTCCGGGTGGCGCCGGCCACGGCGCTCTCGATCCCGAGCGCCCTGCGCACCGCCGTCGGCATCACCGGCCTCACCCGCGGCAACCTCACGCCC
>JAKASY010000399.1 GCA_021817625.1 Bacillota bacterium
CTCGATCCGGTCGTCGTTGGTCCAGCACAGCACGCCGTGACGTAACTCGCCATGTCGCGTCGGTTGCTCGGGCTCTGCTTGGCTTTTCTGACCTTGATCAGCAGCAGCACCGCGCGCGCGCGCGTGTCGAGGTCGGCGTAGTGGACGCCCGTGCCGCTCGCGCGCGTCGGCGTGTCGACGACGTCGGCCCAGGCGCTCGTCGACCAGTGCACCGTCGCCGGCGCCAGGCACTCGACGCGTAGGATGCGGCCGGCCGCGAAGGCGCGGATCTTGTGGTTGAAGCGCCATGAGACGTAGGGTGACGTGCGGCGCTCACGCAGGTAGCGCTCCACCGTCTGGGGCGGCATGTCGAAGACGCGCTCCTCGGTCAGGGAGCGCGCGAGCTTCAGGTACTCGGCGTGCGCCCAGACGAGGGGCATGGCGCTCCCGGCCGGACGGCCGAACCACAGCTCGCGCTCCGGCATGTCCGGCCCGTCCCATGTCTGCTCCGGCAGGAGGTCGCCCTCGCCCGCCAGCCCCTCCATCGTCGCCAGGAGGCGCCGCGCCTCCGCCCGGTCGCCGGCCGCGAGCGCGTAATGGCCCCGCTCGCCCGTAAGCAGCGGCCAGAGGCGGCCCCGCCCCGTGCCGTCGAACGGGCTGCCGTCGTCGTGCTCGCCGTAGCCGTCCTCGTTGTAGCGGCGCCAGCAGGGTCCCACCGGGGTCTCGGTGCGCAGGAGGGTGTCGAGCACGCGCACGGTCGATACAATGCGAGGGTCGTCCGCGGCCCGAAGGCCGAAGCGCACGAGGGCGAGGGCGTCCGTCGAGACGATCGCCGCCGCCGGCCGCATGGCCGCCTCGGCCGGCCGGTTCTTGATCGGCACGAACGTGTCGCCCTCCTCGATGTCGGGCGGCGTGATGCGCACATAGTAGCCGTCGACGCCCGCCTCGCGCGCGGTGTCGGTGCCCTCGACGTACAGCCAGCGCTCGATCGCGTCGTTCCACGTGTCCGCGGTCTCCCGCAGATAGGTGGCCAGAGCGCCTTCGTGCTGCTCCTGGGCGAGGTCCGCGGCGGCCAGGAGCGCGGCGATCTCCGCCGCCAGGGTGAAGGGCGTGTAGCCCCCGTCCTCCTCCCAGCGGTCCTGCTGGGTGACCGGTCCGGTGCGCGCGATGAAGCTGGCGGCGCGCCGCACCATGGGCCACAGGCGGGTGCGGTCGCCGGTCTCGAGCGCTCCTTCGCGCCGGGCCAGGTCGACCAGCAGGATGGGCAGGGCGGTCTCGTCCATCTGCACGCCGCCCCAGTACGGCGCGCCCTCGAGCCACATGTTCTGCAGCCAGTGGCCGTCCGCTTCCTGCGTCGTCTCGAGGTAGACGAGCGCCTCGCGCACCTGCGCGTGCTCGCCGGCGGCCAGGAACCCTCCCGCCGCCTCGACCATGTCGCGCGGCCAGACGAGGTGGTAGCCGCCCAGGTCGCCGTCCCCCTGGGCGAACCCCCAGGGCACCGCCAGGCTGGCCAGGATCGCGCCGGGAAGGTGCTTGGACGTGTGCACACGGGCGACCATCGCGCTCACCGCGAACAGCCGCCGCCCCGGCGCCTTCACGAGGCTCTCCTGCCAGGCCCGCCAGGGCGCCACGTACGCGTCGCGGCGCTCCTGGAAGCCGTCGAGCAGCGAGCCGCGCGCCTGATGGGCAGCCTCCTCCGGGCTGCGACCGAATCCCAGGGCGATCACCGTCTCGCCGCCGGCGAGCGAAAGCTCGCCCGTGAGGGCGACGTTGCCCGGGCCCGCCTGGTCGAAGCGCCAGGTGAGCTCGCCATGGCGCGTGAGGTCCTGCCAGCCGTCGGAGCTGCCCACGTAGCCCGCGGAGCGCGCGCCAAGTCCCTCGCTTGCCATGAGGCAGAGCGCGTACGGGCTGCGCACCGCGAACAGGCCCGGCACGCCCTTGTACTCGCCGACGAACGCGGTGTTGCCCTCGCCGCGGTTGTCGAGGTGGGCCGCCAGGAGCGCGAACAGGCGATAGTCCCGCAGGTGCCCCTTGAGGGCGCGCAGCCGGACGCGCTGGAGGACCACCGGGCGGTCCGGGTCGGTGACCACCTCCTTGACGATGCGCAGGCGCCCGCCCTGCTCGGTGGAGGTCAGGCGGTAGGCCGGCACGCCAGGCGCGACCAGCTCGACCTTGTGGTCGCAGTGGCGCTTTTCCTCGCAGAACAGGCCCTCGGGGCCGGTGATGATCAGGCCGAGGTCGCGGATCATGGCCTGGTCCATCCGCGGCCAGTACACCTCGTTCACGATGCCGTGCGAGAGCGTGAACCACACCGGGCTCGGCCCCAGGGCCGTGCCGACGCCGCACTTCTGACCGGAGGTCCAGCGCCCCGGTACGCCCGGGGCGCCGAACGCCTCTCCGCCCGCCATCCTGCCACCTCGCTCAACGCCACATCCTGACAGGCCGAACCATTCGCGTAATGCGCGACGTCGCCTCCCGGCCGCCAGCCTACGCGGCCGAACGCCGTCGCTCGGCGTCCCGCCCCGCAGCCAAGAGCGCGCCCAGCGTGAGGAGCCCAAGGCCCGCGACAAGGTTCACGGCTTCCACGACCGCCAGGCCCACGAGCGCGACGCCATGGAGAGCCGCGAGCCCGTCGACCAGCCAGTGCACCGCGACCACGCCGCCGAAGGCCGCGAGCGTGCGCCCCCGCGCGAGGCCGGCGCCGAGGAGCGCACCGGCCCCCACGTGGAAGGCGACGGCGCCGATGCGCTCGACCACGGCGAGCGACGCGACCTGGAAGGCGGCGGGGGGGATGGCGCCCAGGACCATCGCCGCCTCGACGAAGCCGACGCCGGCGCCGACGGCCGCGCCAAGCGCCGTCGGCGAGAGCTTGCGTGCGAGGCCGCGCACGGCCACGTAGAGCGCGCCAAGCCGCCCGCCCTCCTGCAGTAGGGCGGCGACCAGGGCGAGCGCGAGCGGCAGCAGCCAGAGGTGCGCACCCAGCCAGAAGGGCGAGACCAGGCCCTGGACCTCCGTCGCCAGGGCGAGCTGCGCCGGTGCCTGCACCAGCCAGACGGCGATGAGGAAGAGCGCGGCGCCGAGGGCGGCGGCCCCGGCCGCGGCCAGGAGCATCCGCCGCCACGTCCGCCAGAACGGCAGCGTGACAAGCGCCGCCACGGCGAGCGTCACGAGGCTGCCGGGCGCGGACAGGCCAAAGCCGTACGGCAGGGCGATCACCGGCGCAAGGAGGTGAGCGTGAACGTGGTCTGCCCGTTGGCGTAGCGGACCAGCACGGGCTGGGCGCCGGTGGAGAGCCATGCGGTCTGGGTTCCGCCCGACGAGGAAATCGTCAGGCGCAGGCAGCGGAAGGTGCCTGCCGCGGTCCGCACGCGGCTCGCCCCGCCCACGGCGAGGCCGACCGGCACGTCTGTGGCGTGTTGCAGGAGAATGTCGTGGACGACGCTCCTCTGCCCGGTCTTGAGGCTCAGGCCCGTGAGCACGGTGAGAAGCGCCTCGTTCACGTAGCTCGCGGCCGTGAGCGGGTAGGTGACGTGCTCGGTGCGGCCGTTGACCACCAGATCGGAA
>JAKASY010000400.1 GCA_021817625.1 Bacillota bacterium
ATACGCTCCGAACGACGGCCCACCTGGGCCTTGATCTTTCGCGCCTTGGCGCGAAAACTTGACTCACCTTTCCAGATCTCGGGCAATCAGGTCACCTAGAGCGAAGGCAGAGAACCGATCGGGGGAGTGACGATGCGCCTCGAACTTCTCGGCGGCGGCGGCGTGCGCGTGCCGCACCTCGTCTACCGCGTCCTCGCCTTCAAAGAGCGCCTCGACCTCGAAGAGATCCTCCTGTACGACGTGGACCGCCGACGCGCCGAGCTGATGGCGGCCCTGTGCACGGCGCTCGCCCGCCGCCGCGGCGTTGAGCTGCCCCTTCGCATCCTCGACCGGCCCGGTGGCGGCGGGCCCGTGGACTTCGTCCTCACCGCCATCCGGCCCGGCCTCGACGCGGGCCGGGCGCGCGACGAGCGCCTGTGCCGCGAGGCCGGGCTCCTCGGTCAGGAGACCACGGGCGCCTGCGGCTTCCTCATGGCGCTGCGCACCGTCGGCCCGCTCACCGACGCCGTCCTGCGCTCGCTCGACACAAGCCCCGACGCCTGGGTGCTCAACTTCACGAACCCGGCCGGCATCATGACGGAGGCCCTGGGACAGCACGGCGTCGCTCGCGCGCTCGGGCTGTGCGACACGCCAAGCCATCTCCTCCAGGAGGTGGAGAACGGCCTCGGGCTCGGTCCGGACGGGCTCGACGCGCACTACTTTGGCCTGAACCACCTGGGCTTCTTCACGGCCCTGCTGGACAGCGAGGGCCGCGACCGCCTGCCGGACCTGCTCAAGGACTACGAGCGGCTGGCCGAGCGCATCGACACCCTGCGGTACTTCCCGGCCGAGATCGTCCGCGCCATCGGCAGCCTGCCGGTGGAGTACGTCCATTTCTACCTGGACCGCACGGGCACGCTCGCGCGCCAGGCCCGAAGCGAGGGACGGGGGGGGCAGATCGAAGGCCTCAACCGCACGCTCTGGCAGGCCGTCGCCGACGACATGCCGGGCCGTCCGGACGCCGCGCTCGACGCCTACGTGAAGGCGATGGCGACGCGCAGCGCCACCTACCTCCAGGCCGAGACCGGCACCGCCCGGACGCAGCCGGCGGAGTGGCAGACCTATCTGGAGGAGCCCGGCTACGAGGTGGTGGCGCTTCGCGTGATCGCCGCCTTGCGCGGCCAGGGCGAGGCGCGCCTGCTGCTCGACGTGGCGGGCGGCGGCGCGGCGGTCGGGGCGCCCGCCGGCGAGGTGTACGAGACAAGCGTCCTGGTGGACTCCGCCGGCGTACACGTGCGGCCGATCACGCCGCCATCGGAGTGGGTGCGTGGACTCGTGGGCGCGGTCAAGGCGTATGAGCGCCTGACCCTGCGTGCCGCGGCCGAGCCGACGCGCGAGACCCTGCTCGCCGCCCTCACCGCCCACCCGCTGGTCGCCGACGTGCCGAGCGCGATCGCCCTCCTCGACAAGGCCCGCGCCGCCGGAGTCGAGGTCGTCGCCGGCGCGGCGTGACTGGCCTTCGAAAGGCCGGCTAGGCGGGCGGCGGCGCCGTCGAGCGCCGCACGATCAGGCTGGGCCGCACGACGCGGCGCCCGGCCGAGGCAGGGGCGGCCTGCTCCTCCTCCGCGGCGGCGCGCAGGAGGCTCTCGACCGCGAGTCGTCCCATGCGCCCGATCGGCTGGCGCACGGAGGTGAGCGCGGGGTCGATCAGGCGCGCCACCTCCGTATCGTCGAACGAGACGACGGACATGCCGTCCGGCACCCGCACGCCGAGGTCGCGCAGAGCGCGCACGAGCCGCCAGGCAATCGCGTCGGTCGCGACGCACAGCGCGGTCAGAGCCTCGGCGCGCAGGGCGGCGGCCGTGTCCGCCAGCCGCCGCGAGGCGTGCGCCGGGATCTCGACCATCCAGCTTGACGCGACATCCGCGCCAGCCTCCCGCATGGCGTCGAGGTAGCCCAGCCGGCGGTTCTCGCTCGAGGGGATGCGCCGGCTCTCGCCCACAAAGCCGATGCGGCGGTGGCCGAGGCGCAGGAGATAGCGGGCGGCGAGGCGCCCACCCAGGCGGTCGTTCAGGACCACGGCGTCGTGGCCCACAGCGCCCTCGGGCAGGTCGCGGGCGACGCTCAGGGCCGGCACGCCGACGCGCCGGGCCAGGCCGAAAGTCACGGGGTTTCCTGTGCAGAGGATGAGGCCGTCGACGCCTCGCCGGGTGAGCGCGTCGACGGAGGCCGCCTCGAGCGACGGGTGCTCGTCGGTGCTGCACACGAACACCGCATACCCCTTGGCGGCGGCCGTCTTCTCGACGGCGCGCGCGAGCTCGGCAAAGAAGGGGTTGGCGATGTCGGGCACCACCAGCCCCAGCGTCTGGCTGCGCCGGCGCGACAGGGACGAGGCCACGAGGCTCGGCCGGAATCCGAGGCTGCCGGCCGCCGCCAGCACCCGCTGGCGAGTGTCCTCGGCCACCGGCGCCGAGGCGTTGATCACGCGCGAGACGGTGGCGAGCGATACCCCCGCCGCCGAGGCGACGTCGTAGATCGTCGTCCTTCGCCGCTGCATGCGCGCACCGCCTTGTCCGATCGTCCCGTCCGCCAACGTCCGTTCGCCCCGCGTCGCGAAAACCCTTGCGGGACGCGGCTGGGACGCCCAGCCTGCAACTTGTGGGCCGCGACCAATTTGGGAGGGCACAGGGCCCGCGCGCGGAATTCGGGCCTTGGAAAACGCCCGGGGCTGCCAGGCAGGCTCGCCCAGGGCGCCGGGAACCGGCGGCCCCTCCCGGCCGTCGGTGCGAGGAAGGGAGCGGTCGCCATGGCCCGTCCGCGGCTGAGCATGGCAGCGGTGCGAGAGGCGGCCACGGCCTCGCTGCCCGCGCTCCGGCGCCCGGCGCGGCCGCCGCGGCCGGTGCCGCAGTCGCACACCCCTTCCCCGCGCAGCGACGCGGGCCAGCGTTACATGCCAGCGCTCGACGGCCTGCGGGCGATCGCGGTCCTCGCCGTGATCGCCTACCACCTGAACGCGACCTGGGCGCCGGGCGGCCTCCTCGGCGTCGGCGTCTTCTTCGTCCTCTCGGGCTACCTCATCACCGACCTGCTGATCGCCCAATGGGACCGCACGGGTCGCATCGACCTCGGCCAATTCTGGAGCCGCCGCGCGCGCCGCCTCCTGCCGGCGCTTTGGGCGATGCTCGTGGTGGTCACCGCCTATGTGAGCCTGTTTGACCGGCCCGAGCTCGCCGCCCTGCGCGGCGACCTCCTGGCCGCGGTCCTGTACGTGAGCAACTGGTGGCTCACCTTCCACCACGTCTCGTACTTTGCCAGCTTCGGCCCGCCGTCGCCGCTCGGCCACCTCTGGTCGCTCGCCGTCGAGGAGCAGTTCTACCTCCTGTGGCCGCTGCTTCTGTGGCTGGGCCTGCGCCTGGCGCCCGACCGCCGTCGCCTCCTGGCTGGCAGCGCCCTCGCCCTTGCCCTCGCCTCGGCCCTGCTTATGGCCGCCCTCTACCAGCCGGGCACGGACCCGAGCCGCGTGTACTACGGGACGGACACCCGCGCCTTCGCGCTCCTGGCC
>JAKASY010000401.1 GCA_021817625.1 Bacillota bacterium
TCAGGCCGCTGTAGCTCGCCGTGTAGGCCTGGAAGTACTCGTCGATGAGGATGTAGGCGATGCCGCCCAGGACCACGCCCGGAAGGCTGCCCATGCCGCCGAGCACGACCACCGCCACGGCCAGGAACGACTGCTGGAAGGTGAAGGTGTCGGGCGTCACGATGGACTGCTTGGCGGCGAAGATCGCGCCGGCAATGCCCGCCCAGCTGGCGCCGAACACGTAGGCCATGAGCTTGTAGCGCGTAACGGGTATGCCCATCGCCTGCGCCGCCGTCTCGTCCTCGCGCAGGTACGCCCAGGCGCGGCCGGTGCGGGAGCGCGCGACCGCGCCGATCGTCCACGCCGCCACGGCGACGAGCCCGAGCGCCATCCAGTAGTAGTCGACCGGCTGGCCGAGGCTCTGCCCGAACGCGGCGGGCAGGGGCATGCCGAAGATGCCGCCCGGCCCGCCGGTGATCTGCAGGTTGTTCGCCGCCAGGTAGACGATCTCGCCGAAGCCCAGGGTCATGACGGCCAGGTAGTCGCCGCGCAGGCGCAGGGTGGGAAAGCCGAAGAAGGCGCCGAACAGCGCGGCCAGGAAGGCACCGACCGGCAGGCACTCCCAGAAGGTCCAGTGCGCCGTCGTGGAGAGGATGGCGAAGGCATAGCCGCCGAAGGCGTAAAACGCCATGTAGCCCAGGTCGAGGAGGCCGGCGAAGCCGACGACCACGTTCAGGCCCAGGGCGATCGCCGCCCACAGCGCCATGTCGGTGAGGATGTCCGTCTGGAACTGGTTCTGCAGCGCGAGCGGCAGCGCGGCGCAGGCGAGCAGGAGGGCGACGGCCGCAAGCCGCCCCCTCGGGCTCGCCAGAAGATCCGCCAGGCGCTCGGCCAGGGCCGGCTGCGAGCGCCCCGCGCCCATCACACGCGCTCCGCCACGCGCTCGCCCAAGACGCCCGTCGGGCGGAGCGCGAGCACCAGGATGAGCACGGCGAAGGCTACGGCGTCCGTCCACTGGGTCGGGATGATCGTCGCGGACAGGCTCTCGAGCAGGCCGAGGATGACGGCGCCCACGACCGCGCCCGGGATGTTGCCGATGCCGCCCAGCACCGCGGCCGTGAACGCCTTGAGGCCCGCGAGCTCACCCATCGAGAACGTGATCGTGCCGAAGTTCAGGCCGACGAGCAGGCCGGCCGCGGCGCCGAGCGCCCCGCCGAGGAAGAAGGTGAGCGCGATCACGCGGTTCACCGGGATGCCCATCATCGCCGCGGTCTCGTGGCTCACGGCCACCGCCCGCATCGCGCGCCCGAAGCGGGTGCGCTGGGTGAACAGCTGCAGCGCCGCCATGAGCGCCACGGCCACGGCCACGAGCACGACCTGCGAAGGCGTGATGGCGACCGGCCCGATCAGCCACGGAGTGGTCGAGATGAGGGTTGGGAAGGTCTCCGGCTGCGCCCCGACCACCACCTGCACGACATTCTCGAGCAGGACCATGACGGCGAGAGAGCTGACCAGGGAGGCGAGCAGCGGCGCGCGGCGCAGGGGCCGGTACGCGCCGAGGTCGACGAGGACCGCGAGGATGCCGGTCGCGAGCATGGCCGCGAGGAGCAGGACCACGACCTCCAGGGCGGGGGAGCGACTGGCCAGGCCCGCCGTCGCCGGCACGAGCAGGAAGGCGACGTAGGCGCCGACCGTGTAGAGGCTGCCCTGGGCGAAGTTGATCAGGCGCAGGATGCCGTAGACCATCGTGTAGCCCAGGGCCATGAGGGCGTAGATGGCCCCGAGGATCAGGCCGTTGACGACCTCCTGGGCAATCAACTCAGATCCGCTTGCCGGTCACGGGGTTCCAGATGGGCACCTGGGCCATGTTCTTCTTCACCGTGAAGATGAGGTACGTGGCCGTCGTGTTGTTGCCGACCTTGTCGAACGTGATCGGCCCGGTCACGCCTCGGTAGCCCTTGCTTGCCGCCAGCGCCTTGATGATCGCACCGGCGCTCGTGCTCTTGGCCATCGTGATGGCGTGGGCGATGAGCATCATGGCGTCGTAGTTGTAGCCGGCGAACTCGGTCGGCTGGGCCTGGTACTTGGCCACGTACTGCCGCACGAAGGTCTTGGCCGAGGCCAGGTTCTGCGGCGCGGGCTCGGAGCTCAGGTAGGTGCCAACGGCTGCCTTGCCGCCGATCTGCGTGTACTGGGGCCCGATCGTGCCGTCGTCCTGCATCCAGACGGTCTTGATGCCGAGCGAAGCCGCCTGCTTGACCATCAGGCCCGCCGCCGTGTAGAAGCCGCCGAACTCGATGGCGCCGGGCTTGAGGGCCTTGATCTGGGTGAGGGTCGAGCTGAAGTCGGTCTGGCTCGCGCTCACGCCCTCGCTCAGGAGGATCTTGCCGCCGAGCTTCTTGAACTCCTGCTGGAAGTAGGTCGAGACGCCCTCGCCGTAGACCTCCTCGTCGTTCAGGGCCACCGCGGTCTTGATATGCAGAACCTTGTATAGGTACAGGGCCTGGTCGGTGCCCTGGAAGTTGTCCGTGCCGCAGACGCGGAACACGTTCTTGTAGCCATGCTCGGTGAGCTCCGGGTTCGTGGAGGCGGCGCTCACCATCGGAATGTCGGCGCGATGCAGGATGGCCGAGGCCGGAATGGAGATCGAGGAGTTGAAGAAGCCGATGACGGCCGTCACCTTCTGGGTGACGAAGTAGTTGGCGCCGGCCACGCCGGTCGCCGGGTCGGCCTTCGTGTCCCACTGCAGGATCTTAATCTGCCGGCCGAGGACGCCGCCCTTGGCGTTCAGCTGCGCGGCCGCGAGCTCGACCGCCTTAAGGTCGCTCTGGCCGTAGGACGCCTCACTGCCGGTGAGGGGGTTGGCGAAGCCGATCACAATCGGAGCCTGGCTGGCCCGATGCCGGGCCGCCAGCGCGGGACCGCCCGCGGCGGCCAGAAGGGTCGCCGCCGAGCCAATCGCCGCTGCCTTGCGCAGCGCACCACGTGTCACAGAAGAGCCTCCCTTGACGAATGGATCACCGGGAGTTCGGCGCTCGCCCGACAACTCCTCTGATTCTGACGGCGTGCGGGCGGCGCCCGGCGCACGCCACGGGGAGGGGGCAGGCCGCCTTGGGCCCACACCAGAGCGCTGGTCGAGCGCGCGAGCCAAGCGCGCACGCGCACGAGCCGACGTGTCGCCGTCCATGCCGCGCAACCGCGCGCGACATCGCGGGATGTGCGCCAAAAGGCTGGCAAAAGCGGCGCAGGCGGAGGCAAAATGTGCATGCGATTCCGGGCCGTGGGCATCCTGGCAGCGGGACGAACGGGGGGTTTGCCATGATGACCAAAGATCAGGTGATTCGTGTGCTCACAACGATCGCCGAGGAGTTCGAGGCAGCCGCCGGCGACGACCGCGACGAGTTACGGGAACTGGCGCGCGCATACCGTCGCGCGGCGGAGCTTGTCCAGTTGCTCGTCGGCCCGCGCCTGCAATTGAGCAAACGCGGATCGCGTGCCGGCCGTCGGCGGTCCCTCGCCGGAGTCAATCACGCCGATGAGATAGGCCAGCTGCGC
>JAKASY010000402.1 GCA_021817625.1 Bacillota bacterium
GGTGAGAGCGAGCGCGTCCGCCTGGGGCGGCGGTCGCTGCGGCCGCCGGTCGCGCGCTGCGCCTGTGCCACCATCGCCACCGCCACCACCTCCTGCCCGGCTGAAGCGGAGCGCGGCGGCCCGGGCCGGCCCGGCGCCGGCGGGCGCGCGCCGGCCTATGCGCGGGCGTTCACCTGCGGGCGCTCGCACTGGAGCGCCATGACGTTTCCCTCGGTGTCGTCGAAGAACGCCATCCAGACCGCCTTGTCGCCGAGGTCACCGATGTGGTGCGCGCCCGAGCGGAAGGAAACGCCGCGCGCGGTCAGCTCGCGCACGGCGTGGTCGATGTCGGCGACGTCCAGGTAGAGGATCGAGGACGGGTGGTCGAAGCCGGGGTCCTCGGGAATGTCGAGCATGAGGCACAGGTCGCCAAGACGCAGAAAGGACAGGCGACCGTTGCCCCAGATGAACTCCAGGCCGAGAACGTCCCGATAGAAGCCAACGGCTCGGTTCATGTCCTGCACGCGTACGGCTACCTGGCCCAGGCGGCGGATGAGCGGCGCCATGTAGGCCCCCCTATCGGCGGCCCGCGCGGCCGCAGTGCGCGCCGGGCCGCCTGGGCCCAGCCTAGCAACCGGCGCTGCGTAGCACCAGCGGCGCTCGTCACGGCCGCCTCGGCGCTGATCCAAACCGGCCGCCCGTCCCGTATGTGGAGCGGGAGGGGCACCAGGGCCCTGCGCCCCTCCCGCGCAAGGGGGGACCGCGCATGTCGGACTGGAAGCTGAAGGTGGCTGCGGTGGCCGGCGCCGCCGCGGTCGGCGCCACGCTCGCGGTTGCGGTCGGGGCAGCCGGCGCCAAGACGCTGTACACCGGCACGCTGTACGGCAATATTCCGAACGTGACGGTGCGCGGCGTGCCCGCCGGACTCGCGCCGTGGATCGTCAAGGGATCCGTCAAGATCACGTCGACAGGCATCATCGCCAAGGGCAGCGACCTGGTCGTGCCGCCCGGCGACATGGGCAACGGCAAGCCCGTGGCCAAGGCGCTCATCGGCACGACGGTCGGCATTCCGGCCGTCGGCGCCGAGCTGAGCTGCGGCCAGGGAACGAGCCTGGTCACGGCCACGGCGCCCCTGAGCAAGAAGGGCGTCTTCGACCTCAACGCCAAGGTCAAGGTGCCCGCGGCGTGCACCGACCCCATCGTTCTCGTGGGACCGGTCGCGAAGGGAAAGATGGTGGCCTGGTTCGCCAGCACCAACTTCCTGACGTACGGCCTGTCCGGCAAGAGCGCGATGGGCTGGTCCTCGTCCGGCGGCTCGTCGGGCTCCGGGTCGGGCTCGGGCTCCAGCTGGTCCGGCTAGCCGTCCGCAGGATGCGCTGACGCCCGCAGGCCCGTCGGCCGGCGGGCGTGGGCGTGCCCGCACGCCGCCGTCCCCTTGAAGGAGGGAGCCAACCGGTGGAGCCGGACGCCACGCGCCCGCTCCCGCCCCTCGTCCTGATCGGCTTCGCCCTCGCCGGCACGAGCCCGGTGGCGCTTGTCGCGGTCACGCTTTCGGGCGCCACGGGGCTTGCGCTCCGCCTGCTCGTCCCCGCCACAACCGTCGCCCTGGTCTTCTTCCTGGCGCCGCTCGCGGTCTGGCTCGGTTACTCGCGCTCGATCGCCGCGCAGGGGGGCCTGTTCGCCTTCGTCGAGCGCGCCGCCGGCCGGCCGCTCGCGCTGGTGCAGGGCTGGGTGTGGACGCTCTCCTACGTCCTCTACCTGCCGTACACGGTGACCTACATCGTGTACTACCTCATGCCCTACGTCTGGCCGATCTCGGTCGTCCAGGCGCGCGTGCTCGAGGTGGCCCTGGCGGCGGCCATCTGCGTTCTCGTGCTGTTGGCCGAGCGGGCGGCGCTCTACGCGCTTGCGGCGCTCAGCGCTGTCCAGGCCGCTGCTCTTGTCGCCCTTGGCGCGGTCGTGCTCTCCGGGCCGATCCATGCGCACGCGCCGATCGTCGGGCTTCCCGCCCCGAGCGGCCTCCTCGCCTTCGCAGGTGGCGCCGCCCAGGTGTCGCTCCTGTTCGTCTGCCTAAGCCTGGTGGTCTTCCTCGGTGGCGAGGCCGCGGAGGGCGCCGCCGGGGTGCGCCGCGCGCTCGGCCTGGGCTTTGCGCTCGCGGCGGCGCTCACGCTGATTGGCGCATGGACCCTGGCCCACGGCGCCGGCGCGGCCGCCCTGCGCGCCTGGCTGCCGGGCGACGCGGTGGCGGCGCGCTACGCCTCGCCCGCGGCGGCGACCGCTCTGGGCGGCATCGCGCTCTGCGGCATCGCCGCCGTCATCGTCGCCGAGTTCGTCGCCCTCACACGCCTGGGCGGGGCGATGCTCGGCCTCGACCGGCGTACCGCCGGGGTCGTGATCGCCGCCTTTTTCGTCGCCGCCGACGCCGCCAGCCTGGTGAACCCGCAGCGCTTCTACACTGTGCTCATCGGGCCGTCGGTGGCGGCACTGTATCTTTCGCAGCTCATGGTGTTCGCCGTCTACCCGCTCTTGCGCCGCGACGGCCGCGCCGGCGGGGCGGGCGCCTGGCTTGTCGCAGCGGCGGCGGTCGCCTGGTCTCTCTTCGGCCTGTGGGGCGCCGTGACGACCGGCATTCTTTGACGGCTGCGGCTGGGCGCGCTAGTCCTCGAGCCAGCGCGTGACCTCGGCGGCGGGCCGGCGACGGCGCGGCGGCAGCAGCGCGCCGGCGAGGGGATGGCCGACGTACACCACGGCCACGATCTCGTGCGCTGGGTCGAGCCCGAGACCCTCCTTGACCGCTGGGCTGGTCGCCGCGGCGCCGGTGCGCCACATGGCCGCCAGGTCCTGCGCCTCGAGCGCGAGCAGGAGGTTCTCGACGGCCGCGCCGAGCGCGAGACGGTCCTCGCGCCGTACCTCAGGGTTGTCCTGGGGCACGTGCGACACGACGACGACGGTGGGCGCGCGCAGCCACTTCGCGGCCTCGAATGCCTCGCGCTCCGGCGCGATCCGGCCCGTCGCCACCGCCTCCGCGGCCTGCGCCGCGCCGATGCGCCGCCGCGCCTCGCCCGAGACCACGGTGAAGCGCCAGGGCTGCGTGAGGTGGTGGTTGGGCGCCAGCACCGCCAGCTCAAGAGCCCGCTCGACCGCCTCGCGCGGCACCGCCACGTCGGTGTCCACGCGCGCCGCGCTGCGGCGGGCAGCAAGCGCGGCCAGGACCGGCGCGCCCTGTGGGCGCGCGCTCTCGGCCGGCGCCTGCGCGCTCGGGTGCGCCAAGGGTGCCACCTCCGAATGCTGTTGTGTGGGCGGCCTCTGGGCCGCCTGTCGCACACGACCTCAGGATAGCGGTTCTCGCCGGCCGCGGGGAGGTTGGAGGCGGTCGCCAGGGCCACCGCAAAGTCCGTGACGGTAGCGCAGGCTGCGGGACGGACGGCCGGGCTGGCGGATATGGGTGAGGTGTGGTAGGCCTGTGCCATGAGACAGGCAACGACAGAGCAGGTAGGGCGAGCGGGACCGAGAAGTGCGGTCGACATGGTGCGGGGCGTGACCGTACGGCTG
>JAKASY010000403.1 GCA_021817625.1 Bacillota bacterium
TTCCGATCTGCCGTGGCGGCCCTCGCCTACGACAGCCTCGGTCCCGGCCGCCTGCGCCTGTTCCTGCGCCTCGTGCCCCTTGGGGAGGGCCGGGATCTGCGTGACGCCCTGCTTGCCGAGCGCGTCGTGACGCCGAGCCAGGTCGCGGCGCGGTGCCTTCTCCTGCGGCGAGCGGGCGCCGGCCCCGCGGAGGTGGCGCGCGCGGCGCGAGCGGTCGTCGCGGCAGTGCCCGCCGGTGCGCACCTGGAGCGGAGGCTTGCGCGAAGCCCGGTACGCGCCGTGGCGGCCGTGCTGGCCGCGATGCGCCGTCGCGGCCAGCTATTCCTGGGCGCGGACGGCGCGATCGAGATCCCGGCGCCGGTGCGCAGCCGGCGCTTTCCGATGGTCCGCGACCTCGTCGCCTTCGAGGCGTCGCTCTTGGCCGAAACGGAGGATGCGCTAGAGCGCGCGGCGGCGGCGGAGGCGCAAGCCGGCCCGGCCTAGGGAACTTCCCCGGGCCGGGCCGGCTCCGCCGCCGTGGCCTACTGCTGCAGGCCGGCGACGGCCTGCTGAAGCCAGGCCACCATCTGCACGGCGGACGCGGGGGTCACGATCAGCCCGGCGACGCGCGTGCGGACGACCCCGGCTTGGCTCTCGGGGCCGTCGAACTCTGCCGCCTGCTGGGTCATCCCGTCCGGCCGAACCGTCACGCGGAAGCGGTCCCACAAATGCGTCACAAAAGCCGCTTTTGGTGGGGCAACATGCTATCCGAGGCCTTGACCCCCGTCTGTGTAACCCTGAGTGGCTGAGACCTGCGGACAGACCGACGGATCGGGCGCCGACCCCAAGAGGGCAGCGCACGGTCACTTCGCATGCGGGAAGAATGTGCCGTCGCGGCGCGAGGCGCGTCGCCACCTGCCCGACGGCATTGCCGGGCAGGCGTCCGGGACGATGGCCGGGGGCGGGGGTAGGCCCAGGCCCCGGCGGGCGACATCGACCGCGATCCCGCCCGTGACGGCCCCTGCGGCCCCCGTACTCTCCCTCCGGGTCGACGACGAGAAAGCGGTCGTCGGCCGCGACGCGGGAACGGCGCAGGATCTCGTCTTGGCGAACGAGTTCTTGCCCACCGCTCGCGCTTACCGACATCGGGTTGCGCTCTCCCCGCTGGACCCTGGAATGCGTGGCCCATGCGCGGTGGGCCGGTCCGTTGGGCCCCGGCCCGGCGGAGTCATGATCGGCGACGAGACGTAGCATCGTTCGGTCGGGATAGAACTGTCGGCCTGTGACAAGAAGGCCACCCCTACAGCGGTGGCTGCTGAGCGTAGGTTTGGCCGATGTAGTAGGCGCCACCGCGCCGGTCGAGTTGTGGGAGGGCGTTGAGCGCGCGCTTTGGTGCTCACGTCCTCGTGTAACTCGACCTCTGCTGTGAATGAAGGCCCGCGTACGGACAGACGACCGGGGTTTGGTCCCTCGTGCGGACCGTCAGCCAGACTGGCAGGAACATCTCGGAGCGCAGCGAACCACGCGTGCGTTCCGCATTGTCGATTGTAGACATCTGTGCAAAGGCGGGTGTGTGCTGCGGGCACGGCGCCACAGGAAACACTCTTCGGCTGGCACCAGACCATGGCCCAGGGGATCGCGGAAGCGATCTCCAAGGACATTCTCGCCGGGGCAATTTCCCCCGGAGACCGGTTGAGAGAGACCGACTTGGCCCGTCGCTTCGGCACCTCCCGGGGTCCAGTGCGTGAAGCGCTTCGCACCCTTCACGCGCGACGCCTTGTGTCCTACGAAGCCAACCGGGGCGCCCAGGTCACGATGCTGTCGACCGAGGACGTCGAGCAGATCTACGAGGTGCGCCTCATGCTGGAGACCCACCTCGTCGAGCGCCATCCGCCCGGGCCAGCGGACATCGAGGCCCTGGGCGCCATCGTCGACCGCATGCAGGAACATGCGGAGGCTTGCGACCTTCCCGGGTTGGTGGACGACGACCTCGCCTTCCACCGGTACTGGGCGGCACAGGACACCAATCGGCACCTGCAGGCGATCTGGGAGCAATACGACATACCGATGGCTGCCATCTTCCTGGTGATGATGGGCCGCCGGGTGGTCACACTCGAGCAGGTTCCGGCACGGCACCGCGCGATCCTCACCGCGTACGCCTCCCAGGACCCCCGACGCATCCAAGGCGCCATGAACGACCACTACCGGCTCACATCGCAGCGGTTGAAGGATTTCGAACTGCAAGACCGACCCAAGACATCGGGAGGGAACTGAATTGCGAAGCGATCTGGTCAAACGCCTCAGCGCCATTACCACCGTCGTCTTAGCCGCGAGTCTACTCGCGCCGGCGTCCTCGCTCGCACTGGCCCGTGCGCATCGGGCGGCCGCCCCGAAGTTCGGGGGCGTGCTCAACACAGCGCTGCCGGTCGACCCAGGCACCTTGGACCCTCGTCTCATCTCTAACACGTCGACCCAGGTCATCGACAGCCTCGTGTTCGACGGTCTGGTCCGCATCGGCAACAACCTCGTGCCTCAACCAGCACTGGCCACCAGCTGGAAGCAGGAGTCCCCGACCAAGTGGCTCTTCCAGCTGCGCAAGGGCGTGACGTTCCAGAACGGCCAGCCGTTCACGTCGGCGGACGTGGCCTACACGTACAACACCCTGCTCCAGCCGTCGTTCAAGGCGCCACAGATCTCCCTCTACGAGCCGATCAAGAGCGTGGTGCCGGACGGCAAGTACGCCGTCATGTTCAACCTGAAGCAGCCGTACTCGCCGCTCCTCAGCTACCTGAACCTGGGCATCGTGCCCCACACCGTCGCGGGGTCGAAGAACTTCGGCCTGAACCCTATCGGCACCGGCCCCTACAAATTCGTCTCCTACCAGGCGAACAGCCAGACCGTGCTGGAGGCAAACCCCAACTACTGGGGGGGCAAGCCGTACATCCAGAAGATCGTGTTCAAAGTCATCCCCGACAACACCACCCAGGTGCTCGGACTGGAGTCCGGCTCCCTCAACTTCATCACGTCGCCGCTGCCGTATTCCTACGTGCGCCAGCTGAGCTCGAGCGGTCGGTTCCAGGTGGACAAGATCGTGGGCCTCGGCACGCTCTACCTGAACATGAACCTGCGCGACACGATCATCACGGACCTCAAGGTACGCGAGGCTATCCAGTACGCCCTGAACCGCCAGGCGATCACCCAGCACATCTATGACGGCGTCCACACGCCCGCCTCGACCCAGCTCGTGCCCAACACCTGGTGGTGGGACCCGTCGATCCAGGCGCCGGCACCCAGCCTCGCCAAGGCGCGCGCTCTCCTGAAGAGCGACGGCTGGAAGAAGGGGCCCGGCGGCTATTTGGTCAAGAACGGCAAGACCCTGACGATCAGCCTCACCACCTACAACGACCCGACCCGTGTGCAAGACCTCGAGTACCTGCAGCAGAACCTCGCCCAGATTGGCATCAAGGCGACGGTCACCCAGTACGAGTGGCCCACCTTCATCGGGAACGTCATGGCCGGCAAGTACCAGGTGGCGTTGATCGGTTG
>JAKASY010000404.1 GCA_021817625.1 Bacillota bacterium
TTTGCGCTGCTTCCCTTGAGAGGTTCCAACCTACAAGACTTCGTCACCGAGCATTACCTTAAACGCCTCCGCGTTCCGGAGTTTCACGTTTATGACCGTGACGATGGGGACATACCACACTACGCAGCGTCCATGGAGCAAGTCAACAATCGCGGCGACGGTTCCTTGGCGATATGCACCGCAAAGCGCGAGATGGAGAACTACCTCCATCCAGACGTCATCGAACGGGTTTTTAGTGTACGCCTCGCCGTTGACGACACGATGGACGTGGCCAATGAGGTAGCGCGTGCAGCGGGCCTATCACCAAAGGTCGCCAAGCGGCTACTGAACACTGCATGTGCCGAAGCAATGACGTACGAAATGCTGTGCGAACGCGACCCGCATCGAGAGGTCGAAGGTTGGTTTAGGAAAGCAGAAGAACTGATTATGTCGCTGTCCACAGCATCCTGACGCCGCCGAAGAGTGTGGTTCCCGAGCACCACAGGTCGGCGTACACCCGAGCAGCCCCTGCGCGCTGGCGGCTTTCTCCTTCGATGGCCGTCCACAGCGCAGGGACTTCCGAGGACCCGGAGGCTGTCTCTGGTACGGCCTTGACGTAGGCTCCGCAGCGAGACCGTGTTATTGGCGTCGTGAGGGTGTTATTGGCGACAGCCGAGCGCCTGCGCGAGGCCCTGTACCTCGGCCAGACCCGCCTCCTTCAGATCGCCATCGTCCTGTGCGTGCGCGGCACCGACGCGCAGGAAGCGCTCGCCGCGGCGAGCCGGGTGCGGGCGCGTTTGGCCCGGGCCGGCTTCCTCCCGCGTCTCGCAGTCCTTCGTCAGTGGCCGGCACTCGCGTCCATGCTGCCGGGCGCGCCCGACCGCCTTGGCGCCGCGCACAACGTGACCAGCCAGGCCGCCGCACGCCTCCTCCCCTTCGCCCTGTGCGAGGGCCGTGCGGACGGCATCCTACTCGGGCGCGACGAGGACGATCACGTCGCCGTCCACCTCGACCGCACGCGCCTCGCCAATCCGGCCGCCGTCTACCTGGGCGCCCCGGGGAGCGGCAAGAGCGCCATCGCCAAGATGGAGATCCTGCGGCGCTCGCGCGTCGCCCCCGCCGACCGCTTCCTGATCGTCGACCCGGAGGGCGAGTACCGGGGCGTGGTGTCGAGCATTCCCGGCGGCTACGAGCTCGACGTCGCCCATCCGGACGACGTCCGGCTCCCCCTCCTGCCCGCCCTCGGCGCCACCGGTGCCATGCGGGCGGCGCGTGCGACCACGCTCCTCGCGCCGCTCCTGGGCGCGAGCGCCGAAGGCTCGCGTCGGCGCCTCGCCCACGCCCTGGACGGGATGCTGGCGAGCGGGACGGAGGATCTCTCGGCGCTCCCCGCGGCGCTTCAGACCGTTGACCCGGCCTTGGCGGAAGGGGCGGAGCGGGCGCTCGCCGGCCCGCTCGCGGTGCTCTCCGGCCGGGCGGGGCCGGGGCCGGGCGTGCGCGCCCTCTCCCTGCGCCTCTCGGAGGTCGACACGGCCGCCCTGCCGGCGCTCCTGCCCGTGCTGACCGAGGCGGCACTCGGCCACCTGCACGCCGCACCGGGCGCGGGCTCCGGATGGCTGTGGCTCACGCTCGACGAGTTCCACCTGTACCTCGAGCGCGAGAGCGGCGCGCGCCTGATGGTGGAGCTGGCCAAGCGAGCCCGCAAGCGCGGCATCGTGATCACGGCCGTCACCCAGCACCTCGTCGACCTGCTGCGCCATCCCGACGGCCAGGCCATCCTGGCCGCCTGTGAGACCGTGGCCCTCTTCCGACCCGGCGTCGACGTCGCCCCGTTCGCCGAGGCGCTGCGCCTCGACGCGCCGGGTCGCGCGCGTGCGGGCGCTCTCGCGCCGGGCCACGCCCTTCTGCGCGTGGGTGGGCGGCTGCGGCAGGTGCGTGTCGCCCTCTCGCCCGCCGAGGAGGTGCTCGCCGACACGCGCCCCACCGGCGCGCGCCCGGCGCCATCCGATGGCGAGAGGGGAGGCGAGGCCAATGGCACGGCTCGCTGAGCGCGCCCTGCCCGTGGCGGCCGCCGCAGCGGCCGCTGTGGTCACCGCCCTCGCCGTGTCCCTGCTCCAGCCGGCATCCGCCGGAGGCCCCGTCCTGACGGTGCGGCGACTAGTGCCTGCCGGCGGGGAGGTCCCTGCCGGGGACCTGGTGCGCGTGCCCGCGGCCCCCGCCGTCCTACCCCACAGCGCCGGCCCCCTCTACGCGCGCGTGGCCCTCTCGCCCGGTGTGCCGATCGAGCCAGGTGAGGTCAGCGCCGTGCGCCCGCGCGCGTATGTGTCCCTCGGCCCAGGCGTGGTCGCGGAGAACGTGACGCTGCCCGCGGCGGCCGTGCCCGCAGGCGCGGCCCCGGGTCACGCCGTCGCCCTCGCCGGCACGGCGGATGGCACGAGCGCCTCCCAGCTCCTGGCGTCTGACGCCCGCGTCCTCGCCGTGTCATCCCTGGCAAGCGGCCTCGGCGCCCCCGCCAGCGACGTCGTGACGCTCGCCCTTCCCCTGCCGAGCGCGCTCGTCGTGGCGGACGCCGCGCGCGCCGGCACGCTCGCTCTCCTGCCGTGGCGGATGCCGGCGGCGGAGGCGGCGCGGTGAGCGGCGCGCCGGTGCGCATCCTCCTGTGGGCCGATGCGTGGCCCGCCGTATACCCGGCGGACGGACTGCTCGAGCGCGTGCCCTGGTCAACGCGTCCGGAGCACGTGGCCACGCGCGCCCGAGGCCTGGCCGCGCAGGCGATCGCCGTCCTGCCGCCCGGCCCGCCAGCCGCGGCCGCAGAGGCGCTCGCCCGGCTCCGGCGCGCCACCACGATCCCCCTTTGGCTGATCGCGTCCGACGACGCGGCCACGGCGCTCGGCGTCGGTCTCGAGCCGATGCGGGTGCTTCGGGACCTCGATCCGCGCGCCGTCGAGGCGGCCATGGCCGCGGACGCCTCCCGGGACGCCCCGGGCGCGGCCCCGCCCCGCGCGGCGGAGAGCGCCGATCCGGTGGTGACGGTGTTCGGCCCGAGCGGCGGCGCCGGCGCCTCCACGGTCGCCGCCGCACTCGCCCGGACGCTCGCCTCCTGGCGTCTGCCGACGGTCCTGGTCGACCTCAATCTGCACGCGCCCACCCAGGCGGTCGTGCTAGGCGCGATCGCCGCGGCCGAGCCCGTACCACCGCTCGAGGCCTACCTGCGCGACCCATCCGTCGCGCCGCGCGCCGTCGGGCAGGGCGACCACGGGCTTCGCCTTGTGCCCGGGCTGGAGGCACTCGAGAACCTGGACGACATCGGGGTGGGCGGCGTGGTGGCCATGCTCGAGCGCCTGCGCGGCACGGTTCGGGTCATCGACACCGCACCCGTCGTCACGGATCCGGCCGTGTATGCCGCCCTACGCTCCGCGGCTCACACGGTGCTCGTGGCCGATGGCCGCCTATCGAGCCGCCTACAGCTCAAGCGCTATCGCCGGCTGTTCCTGCAGCTCGGCCTGGGCTGGCGCGACGCTCTGCTCGTGATCAACCAGCCGC
>JAKASY010000405.1 GCA_021817625.1 Bacillota bacterium
ACCGCGGCGCCGACGGGTAGGCTGAGGGCGGCCGGACCGCGCACCGCGGGCAGGCCGCCGGCCGTCGGCTCGCGTCGCGGCAGCACGAGCACGCACACGGCCATGGACAGGCCCATGGCGACGAACGCGCGCCACAGGCAGATGTCGGCGAAGATGACGCTGCTCGCCACGGCCGTGATGGTGAACGACAGCGAGCCGTAGGCGCGCACGCGCGGGTAGGCGTCCGCACCGAGGGCGCCCGACCCCGCCGCGAGGAAGCGCAGCGTCGAGCTGTCGGCCAGGGCGACGATCGGGCTCGAGAACAAGGCGTACGCGGTGAGGCCGAAGGCCGCGCCGACCGGCACCGGCAGGAGCGGCACCAGCGCGATGCACACCGCGCTCGCCATGAGCAGGAGGCGCAGGAGCCACAGGGGCGCCTGGCGGCGGTCGGCCAGGCTGCCCCAGAGCGGCTGCGTGCACAGGCCGACGGCGGGGCCGAGGGCGCCGATCACGCCAACGGCCGTCGGGCCCGCGCCGTGCTGCGTCAGAAAGAGGACGAGGTAGGGAAAGTAGAAGCCGCCGCCACCGTAGTAGAGGAGGTAGAAGAGGGCCATCCGCCGCACGTCGCGGTCCGCCTGGAGGCGCGCGCTGCCCTCCTGGGCGCCCGCGCGGAAGCCCGAAGCCACCGCCGCGCCCCTCCGTCTCCGAACCCGTGTCGAACACGCCCGATCGCATTCGCCTCCGCCGGGCACGGCCCTGCCGCGCCCGGCCGAGGCTCAGGCGCCGGCGCTGAGGCGGTCGAACACGATGCGGGACAGGCGGGGGAGCGTGACCATCGCCTCGTTGTCCGGATGGGCCCGCTCATCGGCGCAGTCGGCGCTCAGGAGGCACACGACGTAGCGGAAGCGCGGGCCCTCCACGAGGCCGACGATGTTGCGCACGCCGTCCCACGAGCCGCTCTTGGAGGCGATCGACACGGCCGGCGCGCGCCCGCCGGACTGGTCCAGGAGGTCGTATGGCAGGTAGCGGTCGAGTGCGCTCGTGTAGTGCTGGCGGCGCATGATCGCGAGCATCTGCGCGTCGGAGCCGGGGTCGACGGCCTCGCCGCGCGCCAGGCGCTCCACCAGGCCGCCGAGCTCGCGCCCGGTCGTGCGCGAGACGCCGAACTCCGGCGGGTGGCGGTCGAAGTGCAAGGGCGCCATGAGGCGCGTCGCCCTGAGGCCCATGCGCTCCGCCGCCCGCTCGATGGCGGCAAGGCCCACGCGGTCGATGACCATGTTCGTGGCCACGTTGTCGCTCACGATCATCATGAGCACGATCGCGTCGTGGAGCGTGAGACGCGCCCCCGGCGCGAAGTCGCGCAGGACGCCCGAGCCCCGCACCTGGTGCGAGGGGTCGAGCGCCAGCGTCTCGTCCAGGCGAAGGCGCCCCTCCGCCACCTGGCGGAAGGCCTCGATCATGATGAGCACCTTGATCGTGCTGGCACCCTCGAACACGTCGTCCGCGCCGTGCTCGATCACGGCGCCGCTGGCCAGGTCGTGCGCCCAAAGTCCGATGCGGCCGCTGAACGCCGCGATCTCCTCGTCGAGGTCCGTGATGCCGGTGCTGCCCTGCGCTGCGTTCGTCGCCACCGCGCGCCCTCCCGTCCCGGTCCTTGCCCCAGCCGACCCGACCCGCCCGTCCTAGCCTCGCGAGCCCGCGAGAACCGGCACGAATGTGCGGGGCGCCTCCTCGACCTCGCGGCTCTCCTCGGTCATGAACACGTACGTCGCCCCCTCGACGCTCGAGAAGGCGGCGCACCCCCCGTCGGGCGCCAGGACCACGCAGTTCATGGCGCTGAAGTAGGGGTCCTCGAAGTCGTTCAGGGCCTGCATCGCCCTCCTGCCGGCCTCCTCCGGTCGCTCGCCGCGTGCCATGGCCGCCACGACGCTGTGCGCGGTGGCGGCGCGGATGGCGAGCTCGCCTCGGCCCGTGCAGGCGGCCGCGCCGTAGCGATCGTCGCAATAGTTGCCGGCGCCGATCACCGCGCTGTCCCCGACCCGCCCCGGGTACTTCCAGGCGAAGCCGCTCGTGCTCACGCCGGCGCAGAGGTGGCCCTCGCCGTCGAGGGCAAGCACGTTCACCGTGCCCGCGTCGCGGCCCGAGGCACGCTCGGGCTGCATGGCGAGGCGGCCGACCATGGCCCGCAGCACCGCGCCGCCGAATCGGCCCGTGCCCGCCTGGTCGCCGCGCACGCCGGCCTCGTAGATGGCGCGCGCCGCGTCCGTGAGGAGCTCCGCGGGCTCGAAGCCGCACTCGCGCGCGAAGCGCTCCGCCCCCTCGCCCACCAGGAACGCGTGCGGCAGGTCCGTCATGACCCGCCGCGCGACGGAGATCGGGTGCTCGAAGCCCCGCATGCCGCCGACCGCACCGGCGGCGCGCGTCCGTCCGTCCATGAGGCTCGCGTCGAGCTCCACCACGCCGACCAGGTTGGGCAGGCCGCCGAGGCCCACGGTGTGGTCGTCGGGGTTGCTCTCCACCGCCCGGATCGCCTGCTCGACCGCATCCAGCGCCGAGCCGCCCTTGCGCAGGATGGCCATGCCGAGCTCGAGGCCGACCCGGGCGTTGGAACTGCCGATGATCTTCATCACACGCCTCCCATGGCGGGATTGGCGGTGGCGGGCCTCAGCCCCTGCCCGGGCCGCCGGCGCCGTGGCTAGAAGACCAAGGTGTCGCTACCCACGGGCGGGTGGCCCGCCTGGCGGCTCGAGCCGACCACCCGCACGCTGCCAAGCACGCGCACGAGCACGTAGCGTGCGGAGATCTGGAGGGGCTGGGCGTCGCCCACCGCCGCGGGCCCGGTGGCCCACAGCACCACTACGGCGCCCGGGCGCACCTGGATCACCTCGACCACGGTCGGGTAGCGGCCCGGTCTGAGAGCCGGCGGCCGGACACGGATGTACGTGTAGGGCCCGACGCGGCGGGCGGCCACGACGGCGCCTGGAGCCCCCGCCCAGGCCCTGAGAGCGCCCGCCACACCGGGCGTCGTGGTGAGGATCGTCTGCGCCGGCATCACGCTCTGTGCCTGGACCGGCGCCGTCGGCCAGCGCGACGTGGACAGGTCTGTCGCCGCGTCCCGCCCCTGCGCGCTCGCCGGGTAGCGCCGGACGAGCGCGCGCAGCACGGCCCGGCTGGACGTGAACGCGGCCTCCAGGGTGAGGGCCTCGGGCGCCAGGGGGCTTTGGGGGTAGGCCCGAGCGAAGGCGCCGAAGGTGGCGGCCGTCGCGGCGCGGAGGGAGGCGCCGGGCCACAGGACGGCCGCCGAAGGATTGTAGCTTCCCAGGTCGTACAGGCACATGCCGTACGTGAAGAGGGCGTCGGCCCGAACCGCGGGCGGGGCGGAGCCGTCGTGGGCCAGGGCGAGGAAGCGGCCGGCAGCCTGAACGTAGTTGTTCTCCCCGCGCTCGAAGGCGACGAACGCCGGCGTGGGCTCGAACGGCTGGTCGCCGAGCCAGGGGTAGTCGCCCAGGGTGCCCGCCCACAGCTGGTTGTAGAAGAGCAGC
>JAKASY010000406.1 GCA_021817625.1 Bacillota bacterium
CGGCCGGCGCGTGGCCCTCGCGGGCGTCGGTGAGGCGGCCGTCGACATCGCCGCCCTCGTGGCGCCACGCGTGGAGGTTGACGCCGAGAACCTCACGCTGACGGCGACCGCCAGCGCTTCCACCGCCATGGTGGCCGAAGCGCTTGCGCGCGTCGGCCTGGCCCTGCGCACGCCGCCGTCCGGCGCCACGCTCGGCGGCTTTGTCGCCCGCGACCCCTATCGCCCGAGCCGCGCCTCCGGCCTGAGCGCGCGCGACAGCCTCCTGGCGGTGACCGCGGTCGTCGGCGACCCCCCGGCGGTGGTGCGCTTCGGCCGGGCCACGACGAAGAACGTGGCGGGGTACGACATGCCGCGACTGTGGGCGGGCTCGGCGGGGCGGGTCGGCCCGATCGTCGCGGCCACGCTCCGCCTGTGGCCCGCTCGGCCGCAGACGCCGTTCACGCGCGACGGCGCGGCAGCGGACCTCTGGCAGACAGCCGACGCGATCCTCGGCGCCTCCTGGCGGCCGGCCGTCTGGGCGCTCGCGGTCGAGGCCGGCGAGGGCGACGCCCGTCTGCTCGTGCGCGCCGAGGCCGCGGCCGCCCCGATGCTGGCGGCGGCCGGGCTCGCCACGGCTCCCGCGGAGCCGGACGCGCTCGCGGCCCTGGAACAGCGGCTGGAGGCGGCCGAGTGCGCCTCCGCCGCCGGCCAGGGCGCGATCCTCTACGCCTGGAACCTCGAGCCGAAGGACGAGGCCGCGCTCTTCGCGCGCGCGCTCGCCCTGGACGGCGCCTGGGCGTGGGGCATGCCCGGCGCGCGCATCGCCCTCGTGGCGCCCGGGCGTGAGCCCGACGACGACGTACGCGCCTGGGCGGCGGCCGCTATGGCCGCGGGCGGGCAGCTGGCCGTGAGCGCCGCGGCGGGCGGCCCGTGGAAGGCGCTTGAGCCCCCGCCCGACCCTGTCTGGCGCGACTGGGTGGAGCGCATCGAGCGCGCGCTCGCGACCGGCGAGGCGTGGAAGGAGGACGAAGCGTGATCGGCAAGGAGGCGATCGAGGAGCTCGGGCACTGCAACAAGTGCGGCTTCTGCCTGCCGGTGTGCCCCACCTACCGGGAGACCGGCTCGGAGGTCGCCTCGCCTCGCGGCCGGCTCTCGCTCATGGAGGCCGTGGCCCTGGGCGAGCTCCCGGTCGCCGGCGAGTTCGCCGACGCGATGGACCTGTGCCTGGGCTGCCGCGCGTGCGAGCGGGCCTGCCCCTCGGGCGTGCGCTTCGGCCGCGCCCTCGAGGCCGCGCGCGAGGCGGTGGCGGACGCGGGCGCCGAGGCGACGGTGGGCACGCCGGCCGTGCGCCGCCTGCGCTCCGTGCTCCTCACGAGCGTGACGCAGCCCCGACGACTTCGGCGCGGCGCGTTGGGCCTGCGCCTCTACCAGCGCTCCGGCGTGCGCGACGTGGCGCGCGGCCTCGGTCTGGACCGTCTTCTACCCGGGCCCCTGGGCGGGCTCGAGCCGATGCTGCCGGACGTCGCGGGCGAGAGCGTGCGCCGGGAGCTGCGTCGCGTGTGCGAGGAGAGCGAGCGCACCGGGGAGGTCGCGGTCGCCCTCTTCCCGGGCTGCATCATGGACGCAGTGTTCGCCCCAGCGCATCTTGCCACCGCCCGCCTTCTCGCCGCGGCTGGGGCGAAAGTGCGCTACGTGGAGTCCGCCAGCTGCTGCGGCGCCCTGCATGCCCACGCCGGCCGCCGGAGCAAGGCCTGCGACCTGGCGCGACAGACGATCGCGGCATTCGAGCAGGCCGGCGCCGAGGTGTACGTGAACAACGCCGGCGGCTGCGGCGCGATGCTGCACGAGTACCCGGACCTCCTGCGCGACGACCCGGCCTGGCGCGAGCGGGCCCAGGCCTTCGCCGACCGCATGGTGGACCTGAGCGTGGCCCTCGAGCGCCTCCCCCGCCGCCTGCGCTTTCGCGGCACGGGTCGGCGCGTCACCTATCAGGACTCGTGCCACCTGGTGAACGGCCAGGGCGTGGTGGACCCGCCGCGCCGCCTCATGGCCGCCGTGAAGGGCGACGCCTTCGTCGACATGCCCGACGCCCAGGCGTGCTGCGGCAGCGCGGGCATCTACAATCTCACGCGCTACGACATGTCGATGCGCGTGCTCGAGCGCAAGATGGACAGCTGCCTGTCCGTGGCGCCCGACCTTGTCGTCACCGCCAATCCCGGCTGCACCCTGCAGATGCGCCTCGGCGTGCACAGGCGCGGGGCGAGCGCGGTCCAGGTTCTCCACCTGGCCGAGTACCTCGCCTCCTGCCTCGAGGAATAGCGCGATACGCGCAGGCATACCGCGCCCTCGGGCGCGCAAGTCGGTGCGCGTCGGCGCGCTTGGCGGCGTATCCGGATCGCCGCTCGCCGCCGTGCTCTGCCTGCGCCGACGCTGCGGTCGCTTCGCAGGACGGCCGCTGAAGCCTCTCGCCGCGATGGCCGCGACTTTTAGGCCGCGATGACGACCCCTACACCCGGCCGGCGCGAACGCCCGCGCAAACTGGGTCTGGTGGACTGCGCGGCCGACGCCCTATGGCCCTCGCCAGGCCCGGACCCGCCCGCCCACGCTGGGGCCGGGAGGTGCGTCTCGTGACCCTGCTCGGTTGGGGACGGCTCCTCACGGCCGTCACCCTCGGCGTGCACATCACGTTCTCCGTATTCGGCGTGGCGATGCCGCTCCTCATCTCCCTGGCGGAGCTGCTGGCCATCCTGCGCAAGGACGACCACTACCGCCTCCTCGCGCGGCGCTGGGCGAAGGGTTTTCTTGTCTCGTTCGCCGTCGGCGCCGCTACGGGCACGATCGTGGCGGCCGAGCTGAGCGTGGTCTGGCCGCCGTTCATGGCGATCGTGGGCCAGGTGGTGGCCCTGCCGTTCCTGATCGAGGTCATCGCGTTCTTCGTCGAGGCCGCGTTCCTCGGCATCTGGCTCTACGGCTGGGACCGCTTCTCGACGCCCGTCAGCCACTGGCTCACCTCGCTGCCGATCGTTGTCGCCGGGCCGGCCTCCGCCCTGCTCATCACCCTCGTGAACGCGTTCATGAACGCGCCAGCGGGCTTCGCCCTCAGCCGGGCGGGCCAGGTGGTGTGGGCGCACCCGTGGGCGGCCATGTTCAGCCCGGGCTGGGGCATCGAGGTCGGCCACGTGCTCGGCTCGAGCTTCACCACCGCCGGCTTCGCCCTGGCCGGCTTCGCGGCGTTCATGCTCCTTCGCCAGCGCGGCCACCCCTATTACAGCCGCGCCTTCAGCCTGGCCGGCGCGGTGGGCGGGCTCGGCGTGCTCGCATCGGTGATTACCGGCGACCTGGGCGGCAAGTTCCTCGCGACCGTTCAGCCCCTCAAGCTGGCCGCGATCGAAGGCCTGTTTCGCACCCAGGCCAATGCCCCCCTCACGATTGGCGGCTATGTGAGCGCGCAGAGCCAGCACGTCGTCGGGGGCCTCACCGTGCCGGGCATGCTCAGCTGGCTCGCGTTCTCCGACACGGCGCACCCCGTGACCGGCCTCA
>JAKASY010000407.1 GCA_021817625.1 Bacillota bacterium
CACGCCACCTCCGGCCGTGCCGCGGCGCCGATCCTCGCGACGATCTCCATGAGCCTCGCGCTGTGCTCGGGCGTCGCCCGCTCCGCGGCCATGCGGGCGGTCTGCGGCTCGAACGTCAGGCGGAACTCGGCGAAGTGCTCCGGTGTCGCCTGGTGGAAGCGGATGAGGGCGCTCAGGGCGCTGCCCACGCGGTCCGAGCGGGGCACCTGGACGAAGGCGCCGCCGGTCACGCCGCGGCGCACCTCGACCAGCCCCTCCGCCTCGAGCAGGCGCAGGGCCTCGCGCAGGGTGGCGCGGCTCACGCCGAACAGGCTGCCGAGGTCGCGCTCGTTCGGCAGCCGCTCGCCCACCTTGAGGTCGCCCATGACGATGGCCTGCTGAATCCTGAGGGCGATGGCATTGGGTGTGCGCTCGGCGCTCGCGTCCGAGAACAGGCGGGCGAATCGGTCGACATCGGGTGACGACATTCCCCAGGCACGCTCCACGCGAAACCGTTTGTACCCCGAATCTAGCAGGCGCCGCCGCCCGGCTCAACCGCGGCGCGCCGGACGTCCAGGAGGGATCCACGTGACGATCGAGGCTCGCAACCGGATCGGCGACACGTTCGTTCCCGCGGGCCGCAGCGCGGAGGCCAGGTCGCCGGCCGACCCCGGGCGCGTTCTCGGCACCTACCCCTTGTCGGATGGCGCCGCGGTCTCGCAGGCCGTGGCCGCGGCGCGGGCCGCGCTAGCGGACTGGCGCGCCCGGCCCGGGCCGGAGCGCGGAAACCTCCTCTACGCGGCGGCCGACGCGATCGCGGCCCGGGCCCAGGAGCTGGCCGAGACGGCGAGCGCCGAGATGGGAAAGCCCATCGGCGAGGCGCGGGGCGAGGCCGAGCGCGCCGTGGCGATCTTCCGCTACTACGCGGGCGAGGCGTCGCGCCCGGTTGGCGACGTCATCCCCTCGCAGCGCCGCGGCACCCTGCAGTACACGGTGCGCGTGCCCCTAGGCGTCGTGGCCGCGATCACGCCGTGGAACTTCCCGCTCGCCATCCCCGCGTGGAAGATCGCGCCCGCCCTGGCCTACGGCAACACCGTGGTGCTCAAGCCGGCGGAGTGGGCGTCGCTCACCGCCTTCCGCCTCGTGGAGGCGCTCGCGGCGGCGCTGCCGGCGGGCGTCCTGAACCTCGTCACGGGCCTGGGCGGCGAGGCGGGGAAGGCGCTCCTCGAGGCGCCCGATGTGGCGGGCATCACCTTCACGGGCTCCGTCGCCACCGGGCGCGTCGTGGCCGAGGCCGCCCTCGCCCGCGGCGCCAAGTACCAGCTCGAGATGGGCGGCAAGAACCCCGTGATCGTGGCCGCGGACGCGGACCTCGACCTCGCGGCCGACCTGACGGTGTCCGGGGCGATGCGCTCGGCCGGGCAGAAATGCACGGCCACGTCGCGCGCCATCGTGCTCGCGCCGGTGCGCGCGGCGTTCACCGACGCCCTCTCGCGCCGCATCGCCGGCCTGCGCGTCGGGGACCCCCTCGACCCCCAGACCTACGTCGGGCCCGTGGTGTCGCGCCCGCAGTACGAGAAGGTCCTCTCCCTGGTCGAGCGCGGGCGCGCGGAGGGGGGCCGCGTGCTCGCCGGCGGCGGCCCCGCGCCCGCCGCCGAGCGTGGCGGCTACTTCGTCGCCCCGACCCTGTTCGACGCGGTCGACGTCGGCATGACGATCTTCCAGGAGGAGATCTTCGGCCCGGTCGTGGCCGTCTCCGAGGCGGCCGACCTGGAGGACGCCATCCGCCAGGCGAACGCCGTACGCTACGGCCTGAGCGCCTCGGTGTTCACGCGCAGCCTGGAGACGGCGCTGGCGGCGGTGGACTCCCTCGAGGCGGGGCTCGTGCGCGTGAACGAGGAGAGCGCGGGCGTGGAGCTGCAGGCCCCGTTCGGCGGCATGAAGGCCTCGAGCTCGCACTCGCGCGAGCAGGGCCGGGCGGCGATCGAGTTCTTCACGGACGTGAAGACCGTGGCGATCCGCGCCGGCTGACCAGGGCAGCGCGCGGCGCGCCCGAGTCGTACATTGGACGGGGAGGGGCGCCGGCGCCTTGCGGGTCCGCGCGCGGACCCGACCACGATCGAAAGGGTGGACGCATGAACGACCGCATCACCCGACTGGCCGCGCGGCTCGAGGAGAAGGGGCTCGACGCCATCCTCCTGCCCGCGCCCGAGCAGCTCTCCAACGTCCAGGTCCGCTACCTCACCGGCTTCTCCGGCTCCTCGTCGTACTTTCTCGGCGCGCGCTCCGGCCCCGCCTGGCTCCTCACGGACTTCCGCTACGTGGAGGCGGCGTCGGCCGACGCGGACGGCTACGAGGTGGTTCGCCACGAGCGCCCCTACGTGACCACCCTCGCCCAACTCGTCGCCGACGCCGGCCTGCGCACCGTCGCCTTCGAGGCCGGGCACGTGCCGGTCGCGATGCTCGACGAGTGGCGGCGGGCGATGCCCGAGGTCGACTTCCAGCCGGCCGGCCGCCTGATGGAGGAGCTCAGGATCGTCAAGGACGCGGCGGAGATCGCCGCCATCCGGCGCGCCGCGGCGCTCGCGGACCAGGCGCTCGAGGAGCTCCTGCCGACGATCCGCGGCCGGCGCGAGATCGACTTCGCCGTGGCGCTCGAGCACCGCATGCGCGAGCTGGGCCTGGAGGGGCCGGGCTTCCCCACCATCGTCGCCTCCGGCCCGCGCGGCTCGCTACCGCACGCCCACCCCGGCGAGCGCGTCGTGCGCGACGGGGACATGGTCACGGTCGACTTCGGCGGTCTGAGCGACGGCTACCGCTCCGACGAGACCCTCACCTTCGGCGTGGGCGAGGTGCCCGCGCGCCTGCGCGAGATCTTCGACCTCGTGCACACGGCCCAGGCGGCCGGCATCGCGGCCGTGCGCCCGGGCATCCGGGCGAGCGAGGTCGACCGCACCTGCCGGGAGATCATCGCCGCGGCCGGCTACGGCGACGCCTTCGGCCACGGCACCGGCCACGGCGTGGGCCTCGACGTGCACGAGCGCCCGTTCGCGGCGCGCGACCCCGAGCCGGACAGGGACGACGTGCTCGAGCCGGGAATGACCCTCACGGTCGAGCCGGGCATCTACCTCCCCGGCGTGGGCGGCGCGCGCCTCGAGGACACTCTCGTGGTCACGGCCGACGGAGCCGAGCGCCTCACGACCGTTGCCAAGGCGTGGCGCTCCGTCTAGGCGGCGCGCGACCGTGCACCGCAGGCAAGCGAGAGGGGTGACCGTCGTGGCTGACGCGCCTGGGGCCGTCGCGCGGCCCGCGGCGGCGGACGCGCCGCCCGCGCTCGAGATGCGCGCCTTTGCCGACAGAGCCGACTGGATCGTGCACGCGCGCCTCGGCGTCGCCGCCTTCCAGCCGGAGGTAGAGGGCGACGAGGCGGAGCGCATGGCCCAGGCATGGACCGAGCGGACGCTCGAGGGGCCCGACGTGAGGGGCGGCGGCTTCGGCCGCGGCGCCTTCGCGCGGGGCCGGCTCGTGGG
>JAKASY010000408.1:0-1041 GCA_021817625.1 Bacillota bacterium
GTCGGTCAGCCGCACGCCGCACGTCGGCGCGTCGACCTGGGCGCGCTCGCCGGCGTGGTCGTGCAGCGGTGTGTAGCCGCCGTAGCGATAGCCCGCCGCGGCGGGGGACGGCGCCAGGCACACGGACAGGGACACGGCCAGCCCCACGGACAGGGCGGCGGGCAGGGGCATGCTCATGCCCGTAGCCTTCGCGCGCCGACCCGCGCCATGCGCGATCGGCGTCATCGTCGCGACGCGACGGCGGCCGGCGCTCCTGAGGGCGGCGGCGGCCTCCGTGGGCGGCCAGGGACGGCGGCCTCGCGAGCTGGTGGTGGTGAACGACGGCGGACCCGTGGCGGACACGGCCCCGGCCGACCTCTCGCCCGGCGCGGGCGCCGTGCCCGTGCGGGTCGTGTGCCTGGCGGACCGGGCCGGCCACGTCGCGGCCCGAACCCTCGCCGTGGGCCTGTGCCGCGGCGACGCCGTGGCCGTCCTGGACGACGACGACCTCTGGCTGCCCGACCACCTCGCCGACGTCGCCGGCGCCCTGGACGACGGCGCCGACCTCGCCTACAGCGACGCCGAGCTGGTCTACGTCGACCGCAGCGTCGGCATGCCCGCGCCTGTTCTCGCGCGGCGCCTGTTCGCGCTCGACGCGGACGCGGCCTTCGCCCGGCGCTACAACCCCGTCGTGCCGTCCGCCATGGCCTTTCGCCGCTCCCTGTTCGACCGCCTGGGCGGCTTTCGGCTCGAGAGCGGCCATCACTGGGACTGGGACTTCGTCCTGCGCGCCCTGGAGTCGGGCGCCCGCGTGCGGCGCGTGCCGCGGGCGACGATCGTCTACACGCTCGACCGCGGCGGCACGAACGAGAGCGCCCGCACGGAGGAGATGCGGCAGAGCGTCGAGCGCCTGAGCGAGCGTCACGCCCTGGCGACCCGGGCGCCGCACACGTTCTGGACCATGCTTGACGAGCCGGACGTGCGGGCGCGACAGGCGGCGTCCGAGAGGCCCTGGAGCGGCGCCTGTCCGGGGGTGCTGACAGCGGCTCGCTAGCGGCGCCC
>JAKASY010000408.1:1051-3509 GCA_021817625.1 Bacillota bacterium
TGAGGCGCGACGCCTCTCCGGGTTGGGGGCCAGCGTCGCCGCCAGCGGCGAGGGCCAGCAAGACCAGCCTGTCGTAGTCGGCCCCGAGCCGGTTTGCGCGCTCGAGCGCCGGCGGCAAAGCCGCCGCGTCCGGGACGGGGCCAGAGGGCGGAAGGGCTTGCCAACGGGCGAACCCGCGCCTATTGTGTCTGTGTGTACCGGTACACACGGTACACTAGTGCTGCGATTCGGGAGTGCGTGGCATGTGGCTTTCGGTCGACCCGCGCCTGCCCAAGCCCGTCTACCAGCAACTGGTCGAGGGCGTCAAGGAGGCCGTCGCGAGGGGGCTCGTCGCGGCCGGCGACCGGCTGCCCTCGGTGCGAGAGCTGGCGACGGCGATGACCCTCAACCACAACACCGTGGCGCGGGCCTACCAGGAGCTGGAGCGCGAGCGGGTGATCGAGGTGGTGCGCGGGCGGGGCACGTTCGTCGTCGCGACGGCGCGCCCGCGGCCCGACCGGGACGAGCGCGTGGCGGCCATGGCCGCGCGCATGCGGGAGATGCTCGTCGAGGCGCACCACCTGCAGATGGGCGAGGACGAGCTGCTTGACCTGTTCCGTTCCACGCTGCGCGCGTGGCAAGAGGAGAGGGGGCGGGCGGGCGCATGACGGCGGCCCTGCGCATGGAAGGTGTCCGGAAGACGTTTCGGGAGCGTCCGGTCCTGCACGACATCGAGTGGTCGGTGAAGCCGGCAAGCGTGTGCGGCCTCATCGGCGCGAACGGCGCAGGCAAGACCACGCTCCTGAGGCTGGCGCTGGGCCTCCTGTGGCCCGACGCCGGCACGGTGGAGGTGCTGGGGCATCGCCTTGGACGGGAGAATGCCGCGATTCGGGAGCGCGTGCACTACGTGGCGAGCGACCGCGCCATGGCGCCGGCGTTCCGCGTGGAAGAGTGGCTCCGGTACGCGAGCCTGGCGTACCCGCGCTGGGACGCGGCCCTGGCGGAGCGCCTGGTGGTCGCGCTCGAGCTCTCGCCCGAGCGCGCCGTGGGCGAGCTGTCCGCAGGCCAGCGCACGAGCCTTCAGGTCGCCGTGGCGGTCGCCTCCCGGCCCGACCTTCTGCTCCTCGACGAGCCCACGAACGGCCTCGACATCGTGGTCAAGACGCAGGTGCTCCAGCTCGTCATCGACATGGCGGCCGCCGAGGGCACGACGATCGTCGTCGCCACCCACCACATCGGGGACGTCGAGCGCCTGGCCGACCACCTGGCGGTCATATACGACGGGCGCTTCGTGCTCCAGGGCGAGCTCGACGCGATCAAGGCGAGCATGCACCGCCTGCAGGTGGTCGTGCCGGGCGACTGGCCGGAGGAGATCGCCGAGGACCCCCGCGTCGTGCGCGTCGAGCGGCAGGGCAAGGTGGCGCTCGTCACGGTCGAGGGTCCGGCGGAGGCCATCGCGGACAAGTACCGCGGAGCCGGCGCGATCCTGGTGGAGCCGATGGATCTCGACCTGGCCGACGTGTTCCGCACGATCCTGGCGAAGGAGGGCTACACGCGTGCCCAGCTCCAGTGGAGCGCCCAGTAAGGGTGTCTTGGGCTTGTCCGCCGCCGCCTGCTACCGCGAGTTTCGGGTAAACCGCACCATCTACCTTGTGGCCATCCTCGTCCTCCTGGCCCCGGTGGCGCAGTGGCTTCTGCAGCTTGAGGCCGTGCTCAGCCTACCAGGGGCGTTCCTTGTGGCCGGCCACACGAGCGTGCATGCCGCCATGCGCTCGACCCTCCTGCCCTTCGGCCAAGGCAGCAACTACTTCGAGGGCTTTACGGGCCTGGACGTCATCGTCGCCGGCGCCCTTGGTATCGGGCTGTTCGCCTACGACCGCCTCACCGGCGGCCTGTTCTACAGCCTCGAAGGGCCGCTGCGTCGGCGCGAGGCGTTCCTCGTGAAGGTGCTCTTCGGCACGGCGGGCATCCTCCTGCCGACGGTCATCGCGGCCGCCGGCACGGTGATCGCCGCGGGCGTGAGCGCCAACGCCGATCTCACCGGCCTGATCCTCCTGCGCTTCGCGTTCCAGGCTGCGGGACAGCTCAACCTGTTCGCCACCGCGCTCGCCATGGGCGCAGCCATGAGCACCGCCCTCAGCTGCATCGCCACAGCCACCTGGGCAGGCCTGCCGTCGCTCCTGCAGGGGCTCGTCAGCGTGCTGTTCTGGGTCGAGCGCAGGCACGCGATCACCGTAGGCGGCCACCGCATGCTGGCGTTCGTCCTGCGGCCCATCGCCCCATGGGTGCCCGGCCTTTGGCAGGCGCTGCCGAACCTCTCGCCGTTCCTGCCAAACGGCTTCTTCGGCTATACACAACTCGCCGTGGCCGGCCTGTTCGCGTGGCTCGTCGCGTGGGCGGCGCTGATGCTCTGGCAAGGGCCCAGCTGGTGGGAGCGCGCGCCGTTCGAGCGCCTGCGCGACGCCGTCTTCTTCCCCTT
>JAKASY010000409.1 GCA_021817625.1 Bacillota bacterium
GATCTCGCCTGTTCCCGAAGACGCGCGGCGCGGCCTCCGCCTCGAGGTCCCCCCTTCCCGGGGCGGGCGCGCCCGACGACGCGACGGTGACGCAGGTCGCGCGGCGCACCGGGCTCCCGCCTGAGTGGGCGCGAGCCTGGGCTGAGCCCTACGGCGCCCACTTCGCGCGCCTGGCACCCTACATTGCGCCGCCCGCCGACGGGTCGGGCGCCGCGCTCGCGTGGTTTCAGGCGATGACCCGGTACGCGGCCCAGTACGAGATGGCCCAGACGCTCGAGGACGTCCTCCTGCGGCGCACGCCCGTCATGCTGTTTACGCCGCAAAACGGCCGGGCCCACTACGAGGCCCTGGCGCGGGAGATGGCCGCCCCCCTGGGTTGGTCCCCCGCCCGCGCCCAGGCCGAGGCCGAGGCCTGCCGGCGGCGCGTCGAGAGCATGCTCGCCTGGCGGGACGGCGGGCAGACCTAGGGCCGGATGCGGCCCGCGAGGTCGCCCGGGCTCTTCCAGGCGCGGCCCTCCCGCAGGAGCTCGCGCGCCGCCTCGAGGCGGTCCCACACGTTCCAGAGCAGGACGCCGGCCACGTGCCGCTCGCTGTCGAGGTAGTAGACCACGCCCTGGGCCAGGGGCTCTACCCAGTCCTCGAACATCTCGAGGCGGGCGTCCATGTCGCCGACGGCCTCGAAGCCAAGGTCGAACAGGTCGGAGTAGAACATCGGCAGGTAGTCGTAGCGCTCCTCGTGCCCCGCCATGTTGCGGCCGGCCGTCCGGCCGTGGCGGTGGGCGTGGTCCTCGTGCTCCACCCGCCTGCGCCCGCCCAGGGCCGAGGGGAAGCTCGCCACGTCGCCGGCCGCGAACACGTCGGGCGCCGAGGTCCGGCAGAACGGGTCGACCACGATGCCTCCCTCCGTCGCGATTCCGGCCCGCGCGGCCAGCGCGAGGCGCGGCTCCACACCGATGCCGGCGATCCCGAGGTCGACGGTGACGCGCCGGCCGCCCGCGAGCCGGACGTCGAGGGCACCGTCGGCGCGGCGCTCGATTGCGCTCACCATCTCGCCCGCGGCGACGTCGATCCCGTGCGCGGTGTAGTAGCTCGTGACTTGCTCCGAGAGGGCCTTCGGCAGGCGGTTCGACCAGAGGCTTGGCTGCGGGAACGCGAGCGTGACGCGCGCGCCATCCTGCATGGATAGGCCGGCGCTCAGCTCCGCGCCGATGAAGCCGCCGCCGAACACGGCGACGCGCCGCCTGCCGGCGTCGACCGCCTGACGCACCTCGATGTAGTCGTCCAGGGTGCGGTAGGTTCGCACGGCCCCGGCCGGCCCTGCGCTCACGGGCAGGGCTCGGGGCGCGCTCCCGGTCGCCAGGAGGAGCTTGCGGTAGGACCAGCGCGCACCATCGGACGATACGACGACGTGCTCCGCCGGGCGGATCTCCCGCACCTCGGCCGTAAGGTGCAGGTGAATGCCGAGGGCCTCGTACCCCGACTGGTGGAACATGCCGTCGAGGCGCGCGCTCCCGCTCCACAGGCCCTTCGAGAGGGGCGGTCGGTCGTAGGGCGGAAACGCCTCCGCCGAGAGCATGCCGACGCTGCCCTCGTGGTCGATCTCCCGGATCGCGCGCACCGCCTCGTCCGCCGCTGCGCCGCCTCCCACCACCAGGTAGTCGTAGCCAGCCAAGGCCGATCACTCCTTGCGCGCCGACGCAGGCGCGCCATTGTGCTGTGGCGTCACTCTAGCATCTCGCGCCCGAGATGCGCCCGCCAGGTCGGGCTCGATTGGAGCGGCAGGGCCCGGACCGGCCGCGCTGGCGGAGGAGACGTGCGAAGGGACCGGGGCGTGCGGGATCGAACGACGGCGCCGAGAGCGCCGCGGGATGGGGTCGCAGCCGCGGCGCCGCAGCGGGGGGTGGTTGGGGTGACGGACCTGGCGGCGCAGGCGGATGGCCTCATCGGGCCCATGCGTGAGGCGCTCATGGCGGAGGGGGCGGCCGTGGACGGGGCGGTCGCGCCCGCAGGGCGGTTCGACCCCACGGCCCTGGCGGGCCGCCGCCGGTCGCGCGGGCCTTGGCCGCCGGCGCCGCCGGACCGGTCGATGGGCCGCCCGACCCGGGCCGAGGAGCTCCCCTGGCTGCCGATGACCGCGCTCTCCCAGCTCGTGCGCGATGGCGAGGTCGAGCCGCGCGCGGTCGTCGAGGCCTACGCCGCGCGCCTCACGCGCCTGAACCCGACGCTCAACGCGTTCATCACGCCCACGGTGGAGGCGGCGCTCGAGGCGGCGCCGCGCGCGCACCGGGGACGGCTGGCAGGTGTGCCCATGGCGATCAAGGACATCATCGAGGTCGCCGGCACGCGCACGACCGCCGGCTCGCGCCTGCTGTCCGACCACGTGTCCTCCCGCGACGCGCCGGTGTGGCAGCGCCTGCGCGCGGAGGGCGCGCTTCTCATCGGCAAGAGCCACACGCACGAGTTCGCCGGGGGCGCAACCGGCACGAGCGAGGCCTACGGGCCGGCGCGCAACCCGTGGGCCACCGGCCGCATCACGGGCGGCTCGAGCTCCGGCTCGGGCGCCGCCGTCGCGGCCGCGCTCGCGAGCGCGGCCCTCGGCACGGACACGGGCGGATCGATTCGCATCCCGGCGGCCCTGTGCGGCGTGGTGGGCCTCAAGCCGACCTACGGACGGGTCGACACTGAGGGCGTCTATCCGCTCTCCTGGAGCCTGGACCACGTCGGCCCGCTCGCGCGCACGGTGCGCGACGCGGCCCGCCTCCTCGACGTGCTGGCGCCGGTCGCGGGCGAGTCGTGCGAGGACGCCGCGGTCGCCGGCGCGGCCGGCGCGCTCGGCGGCGTGCGCTTCGGCGTGCCGCGGCCCTGGCTCGCCCGCGGCATCCAGCCGGCCGTGGGCCGCGCCTTCGACGCCGCGCTCGCGGCGCTCGCCGACCGGGGCGGCGAGGTGGACGGATTCGCGCCCCCGGCGTCCCTCGAACTCATGGAGGCCGTCGGGTCCGCGCTCGTGCTCGCGGAGGCGAGCGCGTGGCACGCGCCGTTCGTCGCGGCGGGCCGGGCGGGCGAGTATGGCGCGGACGTGCGGCCGTGGTTCGCCCTTGGCGCGGCGCTGCCCGCCACGCTCTACGTGCAGGCGCAGCGCCTGCGGGCGTCTCTGGCGGCGCGGTTCGCCGCGGTCTGGGAGCGGTTCGACGTCATCGCCCTGCCGACGGTGCCCGTCGAGGCGCCGCCCATCGGCAGCGACCGTGTGGGCCTCGGCGCCGATGGAGCGAGCGCGCCGACGGAGGAGACGCTCCTCGCCTGGACCAATCCCGTCGACGTGCTGGGTGCGCCCGCCGTCTCGGTGCCGTGCGGCCTCACACCCTCCGGTCTGCCGGTCGGCCTGCAGCTGGCGGCGGCGCCCGGGGAGGACGCGTTCCTGTGCTGGGTTGCGGCCAGCGCCGAGGCGGCCCTGGGGGGCGGCCTCGGTCGGCCGCCGGCCGCTCGTCTTTGACGCGGCTCAGGTCAT
>JAKASY010000410.1 GCA_021817625.1 Bacillota bacterium
GAGGCGTACGCCGCGCGCGGCGACGAGGACAGCCTGGAGGCGGCCCGCATGCTGCGCATGACCGGGCAGGCGGCGCCGCTCATCGCCATCGACAGCCCCCGCCACCGTCTGGAGGTCACCTACGACCCTGCCGCCCCGTACCGCCTGACAGTGCGCTTTGTAGGTCGACCTTCACCTCGACTAGCGGAGCCGCACCGCTGCGCCCGTCCCGTCGTAGCCTGCGGCAGGCGGTCACGGAGGAGGCGGCAGGCATGGCGACGCTCGTGCCGGTGTTGCGGGAGGAGACCTGGCGGGCGCTGCGCGCCGCGGATGGTCCGGTCGTCCTGTTCAAGCACTCCACCGCCTGCAGCCAGAGCGCGGCCGCGTACCGCGTGCTGCGCGCCTGGTGCGAGCGCCAGGGCGCCGCGGCCCCGCTCCTGGCCCTCGTGCGCGTGCGCGAGGAGCGCGCCCTGAGCCAGCGCATCGCCCAGGAGACGGGCGTGCGCCACCAGTCCCCGCAGGTCATCGTCCTCAGGGGCGGGCGCGCCGCCGCCGTCCTGTCGCACGGCGACATCCGCCCCGAGAGCCTGAGCCGCGCCCTCGCGGCGGGCACCACCGCGTAAGCGGACGCCCCGACACGGCATCGACGGCGCCGCGGCGGGCACGCTCAGGCTATGCAGCGCTCGCTCATCGCCTGGCTGCCGCCGCCCGCGCTGTGGCGCACTGCTCTCGCGGCCGCCATCGCCTGGCAGGTGGCCACCTGGACCGTCGGCGCGCGGCCGTACTTTGCCCCGCTCGCCGCCATCCTCTGCACCCAGGTGACAGTGGCGGGCTCCGTGAGCCGCGCCCTTGAGCGCACCGCCGGTGTGGCCGGCGGCATCGTCCTGGCGCTCGCCGCCGTGCGCGTCGTCGGGGCCAGCGCGTTCAGCGTTGGTGGCCTTGTGCTGGTCGGCATGGCCGTGAGCCAAACCCTGCGCCTGGGCCCGACCGCGGTCTCCCAGGTCGCGATCAGCGCGATCCTCGTGCTCTCGCTCGGGGCCCACACGCCGGGCTACGCGATCGCGCGCATCGTCGACACGGCGATCGGCGCCGCCACGGCGGTCGCCCTGCAGGTCTTCCTCTTTCCCGCCGACTTCTCCGACCAGGCAGAGCGTGCCGTGCGCGCCCTCGCCTGTCGCGAGGCCCTTCTCTGGCGCGCAGCGGCACGCGCCGCCAAAGAGCCCCACCGCCACGCCTTCACGCACCTGTGGAAGCGGGCGCACGAGGTGGAGGCCGACCTGCACCGCGCCCAGGACGAGCTCAGCCTGGCGCGCGAGGCCCTGCGCCTGAGCCCGCTGCGCGTCGGCCGCCGCCTGCGACTTCTGCGCGTCGGCGTCGCCCTCCACGCCCTCGACCTCAGCCTGCGCCACAGCCGGGCCGCCCTGCGCCTCCTGGCCGAGCATCCGGCGCCCGCCGCGCGGCCGCTCCTGCGCAGCTTCTGCCGCGCCGCCGCGCGCGCCGCCGCCGCCCTGGGGCAGGAGGCGAGAGAGCGGCCCATGCGGGCGTTCCTCGCTCCGGCGCGCGAGCGCCTCCTGGCCGCTGCCGCCACCCTCGGCACGGCCTCGCGCCCACGTCCGGAGGCCGCGGCCTTCGCGGTCGAGGCCGACGAGTGGCTGCGCGACCTGGCCGAGGCCCAGCGCAGAGCGGCGCGCTACCCGCCCCGTCCTGGGCGCTGGCGCGCGGCCCGGGCGCGATAGAGCATCGGCGCTCGTTCGGGGTGCGCGGGCCGGCGCAAAGGTGCCTGGCGGCGGCGACGCCCCCTCTGCGCGGGGCGTTCGGCCAGGCGCGACAGCACCAGCCAGGCGCCCACGTTGCACAGGGAGAGGGCGACCAGGACCGCGCCCAGGAGGCCAGGCCGCCCCAGCGCCTCCGTCACCACGAGGAGCAGCGCGACGCCCACGAGGCGCCCGAAGTTGAGCGGCACCTCGCGCGCCACCATGTAGCCCACGCCGCGCCGCGACGCCCGCGCGTCCTCGCGCACGACGGCATAGCTCTCGGCCGAGAAGGGCACGGCCACGAGCGGCACGGCCAAGGCCTCGAGGAGGCCGAACGGCACCACGCCCCACAGGCCTGGGAGGAAGGCGAGGGCGGCCGCGGCGCCGACCGACAACACCACGCCGAGGGCGATGAGGCGAAGCCGGCGCTGCCGCTCGACCACCCGCACCGCGACCCAGCGCGTGAGGAGCCAGCTTACCGCGCCCGTGCCAAGCGCGAAGAGGCCGAGCACGAGCTCGCTTCGCGCGCGCTCGAACACCAGGATCGCGGATAGGAAGAGGAACACGCCGTCGCGCACGCCGCGCAGGCCCTGCGCGGCGAGGAACGTGCGCCAGCGCGGGCGCGCACGCCAGAGCGTGGCGGCGATGGCAAGCGGCCGCCCGTCGCGTCGCGCCGCCAGGCGGCCGCTGTACAAGGCGGCGGCCACGAACAGCACGAGGGACGCCGCGAACACGGCGGGATAGCCCCGCGCCGGCGTGAGGCGGTCGATGGCGAAGGCGGCGACGAACGGGGTGATCGTCATCGCGGCCAGGCGCGCCCGGTCCATCGCGCCGACGAGCGGCCCCGCCCGTCCGTCCGGCGTGAGGTCGAGGACCAGGACGCTCAAGGCGACGTAGTAGAAGCCCATGCCCGCGCCCATGACGGCGCCGAGCGGCCAGGCCCAGGCCGGCGCCCCGCGCCCAAGAAGGAGCACGGCGAGGAAGAACGCCGCGTGGGAGACGACGCCGAGGCGCAGGGCGCTCACCCGGTCGCGCCGGCCGATCATGAGGCCGGCCGCAGCGCCGCCCGGGACGAGCGCGAGAAACAGGGCGACGTGGTAGTCGAGCACCACCCCGAGGCCGCCGCCGTGGCGCCAGAGATAGACGTTCACGAAGGTGGTGGAGAGCCCCACGCCGGACACGAAGAGGACGTGAACGGCCACCGCCGCCCACGTCCCGGCCCGTCGCGACCGGTCCGGGCCACCGCCGCCTCTTCCCATGGACCACCTCGCAGGCGCCCTGAGCCCGCCTAACCAGGGTGCCCAAGCGGGCAAGGCGCCGGCCGCCTCAGGCCTGGCCGTACCCAACGCCGAGCGCCCAGCGCCGAAGGCCGCGCAGGGTGAGCCAGGGATCGACGCGGTCGACCGTCGGCGTCGCGGCCGCGAGCGCCTGCGCCAGGCCGCCGGTGGCCACGACCGGCGCGGCCGGCGCGCCGAGCTCGGCCCGCGCCGCGCCCACGAGGGCCTCTATCTGGCCGGCCGCGCCCAGGGCGATGACGGCTTGCAGGGCCTCGTCGGTGCGCCGGCCCACGGCGCGCTCGGGCACCGCGACGTCGACCGTCGCGAGGCCGGGGGCGCGCCGCCAAAGCCCGGCCGCGGCCGTGACAGGGCCTGGCGCGATGGCGCCGCCGATGAACGCGCCGTCGCCGGCGACGACGTCGAGGGTGAGGGCCGTGCCGATGTCTACCACGAGCGCCGGCGCGCCCAGCAGGGCGCGCGCGGCGATGGCGTTCA
>JAKASY010000411.1 GCA_021817625.1 Bacillota bacterium
AGCCATGCCCCGCCGTTCACCCCGTTCACTGCGCGGCGGCCCGGTGCGCGTTCAAGCGGGAACCCCACAGGCGGCGCTGTCGCGCCACAAAATGGGGGTTTACCGGTAGTGTCGCCACGCCGGGGCCCGCGACCTCTACGCACCGGCCGTCGGGCCTGATCGCGCCCCGTGCCGAGATTGCGCGCGCTGTGATCGGAACGTGGTCGAGGTCCTGCATGGGAGAAAGGACGCCACACGACCGTCCAGTGTCAACCGGCGTCAGGGAGACCGTTCCGGGCGGTTATGCGCCGCTCCATCTAGCCTCGGACCGGCTGAGGTCGGCGCGGCGGTGCGGCCAGCCAACCCACGCCAGCGTCGGGGAGCGCTAGCGACGACCTCGACGACCGGGTACTATCCGTTGTCGTGCTCGGTGCAGGCGATTGGCGGTACGCTCTCGGCATGCGTAGAGCGATCCTGGAGGTGGGCCCGGCGGATCTGTCGTAGACGGTCGTGACCCGGACACTCAGCGCGCATCTTGGTAGACGCGGTCGGCGACGCGGGCTCCACGCCACGCGCCAAACGGTAAAGCCGGATGCCACGCGGCCGTTCATGCGACGGAGGCGAACGTGCGGCGCGTAAGCGGGTACACTCCGGACGGGCGGGAAGTCACCTATTACCTGGACACGGGCGCGATCGCGCTGGATGATGGGCCCGTGCCCGCGTTGCCAGCCGTCTCCTCTGTCGGGAGCGGCGTCCTGACCCAGAGACCGGCGATTGGGTTCTCTACGCCACCGACCGCCAGGGTCGCCCGAAACGCGGCGGCGCCCAGGCGGCCGGATGCCCCCTCTGCCCGGCCGTACAGGGCGATGCGGACTGGCACGAGGTCGATCGTGACGACTTCCGGATCGCCGTGTTCCCGAACCCCGTTTCCCCCCTCGGCCCGTCGAGCGCGCCGCCGCCAGGTGACCGGGGGCGATGACCGAGCGACGGCAGTGCTGAGATGGTCTTCTATACGCCCACCACGACGCGACGCTCGGTGTCCTGGGCAGTGACCATGCAGCCGACCTCGTCCCCGTGTGGGCCGACCGCACCGACTCCTCCTGGCTCAGCGTACCGTCCGCTACGTGCTGGTGTTCGAGAACCGCGCGCCCGAGGTTGGGGCGACCCTCGCCCATCCGCGCGGGCAGGTCTACGCGCCGCCGTTCGTCCCACCCCGCCTCCGGGCGCTGGCCCGAAGGGAGCGGCGCCGGCGGCGGGTGCGCCTTCTGCATCTCGCTCCAGAGGGAGCAGCACGAGCGCGCGGATCGTCGATGAAGAGGGCAGCTTTGTCGCCTACGTTCCGTTCGCCGCCCGCATGCCCTACCAGATGACACTCGCGTCGACGCACTGTGTCGCCCGCCTCGACGCCCTGGCCGACGCGGAGATGGCGACGCTCGGCCGCCTAGTCGTTTCGCACCGTGCGGCGCTACGACGCTCTGTTCGGCGCGCCGCTTCCGTACATGATGGCGGTCGTCCAGGGCGGTGCCCACGGTGTGCTCGCGCCCGGCCACCTGCGCCTCGCCTTCCACCCGGTTCGGCGCTCGGTGGAGAGCATGAAGCGCCTCGCAACGAGTGAGACGCTGGCCGGGCTCTATCTGTTCGACGCCCTGCCGGAGACGATGGCGGAGCGTCTTGGGGCGGCGGCACGCTGATGCAGGGCCGCATAGATCGTCCCGTCCAGGCGTTTGAGCGGGGTTTCGGCCGCCCGCCGTCGGCCGGGGCGCCCGCGGCAAGAGGGGGTGCGACGTGCAAGCGCTGGTCGTGGAACGTCCCGGCGGCCCGCTCGGCCTTTCGGAGGTTCCGCTTATGTCCCTGCGCGACGGCTACTGTCGCGTGAAGCTGCATTACGCACAGCTGAACCACCTCGACTGGGAGTTGGCGTTCAAGGGAACATCCATGGTTGCGACCTATCCACTGATTCCCGGCATGGAGGGCGCTGGGGTGGTGGTGGACACCCGGGGAGATGCAACGTGGCTTGGCCGGAGGGTTGCGGTCCCCTACGCCGCGCCGTGCGGTTCGTGCCCATACTGCCTGGCCGGAGAGGATGAGCTGTGCCAGCAGCGGATGCTGCCCGGGGTGACCGTGCCGGGCACCATCGCCGAGTACATCGACCTCCCCTGTCCGACTCTCGTTGGGCTGCCGGAGGAGGTTTCGCTCGAGGCCGCCGCCGGCTTCCAGGGCACGTTGGTCGTGGCGTGGCACGCAGTGGTCACGCAAGGGCAGGTTCGACCCGGAGACCGTGTACTCGTCACGGGAGCCACGGGGACGCTCGGGGCAGCCGTCGCGGCGGTCGCCCAATTGCACGGCGCAACCGTGACTGCCGTCGCGCGGAATGTTGAGCGACTGCGGATGCTGTCGGAGTGGGTACCGGACCTGACCACAGTCGCCGCACAAGGGCCCGACTGGGCGGAGCGCATACGAGAGACTGCAGGTGCCGGGGGTGTCTCCCTGGCGGTCGATCTGGTTGGAGGGCCAACGCTCGAACGCTGCCTTGCGGTGGTCGGCCCGGGCGGGCGGGTGGTTTCGCTTGGCGCTCTGGCAGGCACCGTGGCCAAGGTGGGCGTGCTCGGTCTGTTCCAACGCCAGATTACGATTCGCGGCTCGCGCCGCTTCCGCACCGCCGAGCGAGCGTCGGTGCTGGGCCTGCTCGCACAGGGCCGTCTTCACCTGGCACCTGCACGGGTGTTTCCGTTGGGCGACGCCGTCGCGGCCCTGGACAGCATTGGGAGCCGCACATTTACCGGCCGAATCGTCGTAGCGATGGACCCGTCACGGGGGACGAACAGCCAGACCAGAGAGGGAAAGCCGCCACCGGCGCCGGCCGCGCGCTAAGCCGACCGATCACCGCGAGGTCAGGCAGTTCGACAGCGCCTACGGCGCCGGCTGTACTCCGCGCCACCAGCGCAGCCACCCCTATCGCGTCCGCCGTGCGCCGAAGCCTCACCTGCTCAGTCATCCGCTGCCCAACCGCCCCATGTTCGCGCCCCCTCCAAGTAGAATCCCGGGCCGCTGGCGGCAGCTCGCCTTTTCGTCCTATGGGAGGGAGCCGGCCGAGCGCGACCACCCCCAACGCCGCGACCGGGGCCGGACTGGGTGATTGCGCTTCGAGTGCCCCTGACGACTCCCCTCGCGCAAGCTCGGGAAATTCCGGCATCCGCCCGCGTGCCTCCACACCACCGTCCTACTGGCGTCGCTTCGGCGGGCGCTGACCGCGATCCGGCGCGGCCGTCAGAGCGACGTGTTTGGGGACGAGGCGTCGTCGCGGCCAGGTTTGTACAGCACGCTAGCGGCTCGTCCGTGTCCCGCATCAGCCGGGCAGGCGAGTCGCAGCGTGGCGGCGGGTCCCAGTGGCGACTACCCGCCTAGCGGGAGTTTAGCAGTTACGCCGTAGCACCGACCGGACTCAGGACTGTGCGATGTCAGGGTGTGGCTCAAGCCGCGCCCTGACAGTGTTTCCGGCCGAGGATCGGAAGGTCAACGTCA
>JAKASY010000412.1 GCA_021817625.1 Bacillota bacterium
GTCGTGAGCGCCGTGCCGTACTCGTTGCCGATGTTCCACTGCACGCTCGTCCAAAAGGACAGGCCCTGGAACCGGATCGCCGGCACGGCGTCGATCAGGATGAAGATCGCGATGGCGCCCAAGGCAACGGGAACGGCCCCGGCCAGAAGGCCGAGGCCCAGGCGATAGAGGCGGTCGCTTCGTTCGCCGCTCATGTCGACTCCGTTCCCGGTTCGATCTAGTGGATCTTCGCGATCTGCGCCTCGCTCATCTTGACGATGGCGCTGGGAAGCGGCCGGAAGTGGACCTGGTTGAGGAACTTGGCGCCGTTGCCGGTCGTCAGCGCCCAGGTGAGGAAGGCGCGGATGGCGCTGGCCGTCGCGGCGTTCGCCTGCTTCTGGGAGACGATCGCGTACTCGTAGTTGATGATCGGGTAGGAGCTCTTGCCCGGCGCGAACACGAGCGACAGGGCCTCGCTCTTCGGCGTCTGGCCCACGCGCGCGGACGCGGCGGCGACGACTGTCGAAGTCTCGGGCAGGACGAAGCTTCCTGCGCGGTTCTTCAACAGGGCCTCGCCCATCCCTGCCTTGGCCGTCTCGTTCTGGTAGCTCACGCCGATGTACGCGACCGAGTACTTGTTCTGCTCGAGGCCGGTCACCATGCCGGAGTTGCCCTGCTCGGCCACGAGGCTGCCGAGTGCCGGCCAGCTGACGTTCGTGCCGTAGCCCGCGGGCCACGCCTTGCCGGCCGAGAACGTGAGGTACTGGGTGAAGATGAACGTGTCACCACTGGCGTCCGAGCGGCGGATGGGAATGATCGTGTGGTTCGGGAGCTTCACGCCGGGGTTCAGGGCGCGAATCTGGGGCGCGTTCCAGTTCGTGATGCGGCCCGTGTAGATGGCGGCGAGGACCGGGCCGCTGAGCTTCAGGTGGCGGCCGTTCAGGCCGGGGATGTTGTAGTTCACCATCTGGGCGGAGATGGCGAGCGGGATGTTCATCAGGGTCGCCGGGTGGGCCGGCGGCAGGTAGGCGTCGGACGCGCCGATCTGCACCGCGCCGCTTGTCGCCTCGCTGATGCCCGTGCCGCTGCCCGTCGCGCCGGTCGTGATGTGCACGTTCGGGTGGCTCTTCGTGTAGACCGGCACCCATATGTTGAAGAGCGGGTAGAGCAGCGTCGAGCCGGTCTCGAGCAGCGTCACCTTCTGGCCGGCAGCCCGGCGGTGCGCGGCGAATGCCGCCGCACCCTGGGCGAGCACGCCTGCGGCCAGCGCGACGGCCGCCGCGGCCGCGCCCAGGCGCATGACTCCCTTCGTCAAGCGAGCACCCTCCTCGAATCTAGCGTTCACATCAAGGCTAAAGCACAACTGTTAACGTGATGTTAAGGTCGAATGGCGCGATAGCGTTCGTGGTGTCCGGTCGCGCCCGCCGCCCACGTCAAAAGCTGCGGGTCCGGGCAAGCGAAGGCGGCGATCCCGCCTGGCCCTGAGGCAGGGCCGCGACTTGAATCATTCAAACCAGTTGTATAAACTAGTATGGAGGTGAGCGCATGGAGGTCGGCGCCTTCGAGGCCAAGACACATTTGTCCCAGCTGCTCGACCGTGTGGGGCGCGGCGAGAGGATCGTGATCACGCGTCGCGGCCGGCCCGTGGCCGTGCTTCAGGCACCCGAGCGGCCCAGTCGGGCGCAGGTCGTCGAGGCCATGGCGGCGTTCAGCCGCGGACGCAGCCTCGGCGGGCTGTCGGTGCGGGAGCTGATCGATGCCGGCCGCCGCTAGCGTCGGGGCTCTCGTGCTCGACGCTTCGGTCGTCTTGACGCGCCTCCTCGACGATGAGGTCGGGTCGTACGCGGCCTCGGTGCTCGACTTCGCGCGCGATGGCGACCTGGAACTCTGGGCTCCGGCGTTGTGGTCCTTTGAGGTGGCCAACGCCCTTCTCCAGGCGGTGCGGCGTGACTGCCTGACGAAGGCGGACGCCGACGCGGCGGCGACGCTCGTCGCCTCGCTCGATGTGCGCCTAGCGCCGCTTTCGACTGGCGAATGTCTAGCCGACGTGCGCGCGACCGCCGCTTCCCATGGCCTTACGGTCTACGACGCGGCCTACCTTCATGTCGCGCGCCGTCTGGACGCGCCGCTCGCAACACTGGACGAGGCCCTGGCGCGGGCCGCCCGAAGAGAGCATCGCTTCTTCGAGGTAGCGCCGACGGCCGACGAGGAGCCGGAAACGCAGCCGCCCATGTGAGCCCGTCAGGCCTCAGCTCGCCACCCGCACGCCCAGCCATCGGCCGAGCGCCAAAAAGCGCTCGCGCCAGATGCGCGCCGCCTCCTCCGCCGCGCCGGCCGGCGACGCCGCCACCGTGCGCAGAAGCTGGTGGTACACGTCCTGCAGGGCGCCGAGGTCGGGGCGGAAGGGAAGCGTCGTCGCGAGTCGCGACGCCTCCTCGACCTCGGCCAGGAGGTCGACGTCGTAGGGTGACTGGCTTAGGCGCGCCGCGAGGTCGGCAAGCGTCTTCTCGAACGTGTACGCAAGCCCGGCCTGGTCGAGGCCGAGGCCCCAGCCGCCGGCCTCGACCAAGAGCGCCTCGATGGCCGGCACGTCGAGCGGCCGCGCGGCAAAGGCGTGCTCCAGGCGCTGGCCGAGCACGAAGTCGGCCGCCGGCAGAAACGCCTTGGGCAGCGGTACGCCGCTCTGCGACAGAAAGCGCATGAGCGCGGCGTGGTGCTCGTAGATCTGTCCGTACACCGCCTCCACCTCGCCCAGCGTGGAGCGCAGCACCTCGCCAAGGACCAGGCGCTGCTCGTCTCGGAAGAGCTGGCGGATGGAGTAGGTTTTGCCGTCGAAGACGCGGTCGATGGCGCGCACCACGCCCGGCAGGTCGGCCTGCCGGAAGGGCGCCGCCAGCGCCTCGCGCACGGCCGCGAACTGCGCGTCGTCCTCATACGGGCGGACCGCGCCCACGACGTTGTGGTCGCCCCAGTGCGCCACGCCGTAGATGAGGTCGGCGCTCTCGAGCGTAACCTCCGAGTCGACGCGCAGACGCCCGACCGCCAGGCGCGCCTGGCCCGCCCGCAGGAGCTCGGCGCTCGGTCGCTTCACCCGATAGCAGTACACGTGCCGACCGTGTCCGTTTTGCGCGTGGCCGGCCTGACCGTTCGCTGCGGCCGGCGGATCGGCCTGGAAGAGGTCCGTGATGGAGACGTGGGCACCCACCTGCCGGAGGTCCACCATGGCCGGGCGCACGGCCGCCTCGAACACCTGGCGGCCGTCGCCCCGCTCGGGCAGGTTGCTCCTCGCCTCGGCCAGGACGGCGAGGAACTCCTCCTCCACGTCGACGCCCAGGCTCTGCCGCGCCAGCTGCAGCACGCGCCCGGCGTAGCGCAGGACCTGCACCGCCTCAAGGCCGGAGATGTCGTCGAAGAACCAGCCGCAGCTCGTGTACATGAGCATGGCGTGGCGCTGCATCTCGAGGAGCTTGAGGGCCTCGACGCGCTCGGCGGCCGTGAGCGCCCGCCGCGCGTAGCG
>JAKASY010000413.1 GCA_021817625.1 Bacillota bacterium
CGGAGCCGATGGCGGCGAGGCGCGCGCTGTGCAGCGCCTGCTGGCCCTTGACCCGGCCCGCGTCGCCCCTGCGGCCGACGCCTGAGGCGTCGTGCGGCCGCCGTCGAGGCGCGCCGGCGGCGAACTGAGGCGCCGTGTTGGGCGGCCCTACACGCGCCCGGGCGCGGCTACCCAGCGCCGCCACGGGCCGCTCACGAGCGTGTCGAACAGGACGAGCAGCTCGACGAGCGCGAGGACCAGGTAGTCCCACAGCACGTCGGGCATCGTGGCGTGGTGCAACGCAAGGGCCAGGAGGTACGCGGCGATGCCGCCCGCCAGCACCAGGAGGAGGTCGCGCCGGTCGTCCGCCACGGCGTACGAGACCCAGAGGGCATAGAGGGCGACCGGGATGATCGCGAACAGGTAGGGGCCGAACACCCACTCCCAGGGCCGGTAGCGGCCGGCGAAGAAGAAGGCGGCGAAGCGGGGGAGCAGGTACCAGCCGGCCGTCGCGGCCAGAAGGAGCACGGCGAGCGACACGGCGGCGCCGAACAGGAAGTAGGCGCTGCGCCGGCGGGGGTCGCGCACGACGCGCGGGAACATCACCGTGCTGGCGAGCCAGGGAAGCTGGGCAAACCCCTGCCCGAAGAGCGAAAGGGCCGCCCAGGCACCGGCCGACCACGGATCCCAGTCGCGCTTCAAGACCAAGAGGTCGAGGCGTGGCGTGAGGGCGGTGATGGCCACGCCGAGGAGCGTCCAGGCGAGCGCGTCCCAGGGCAGGGGGCCGGCGACGGCCCGCGGTCGGGGGATGGCCCACAGCGCCCAGAGGGCGGCCGCGCCGGCGCCGACGCCCATGCCGAGGAGACCGCCCCACACGCCGTACGGGCCGACGAGGGCGGCCGTCAGCGCGAGTCGGGCCAGGTTCTCGACCATGAGGCTCGTGCCGTACAGGCGGTATGACTCCTGGCCCTGGGCGATGCCCCGGAGGATGCCGAGGTAGAACCAAGCGACCGAGACGAGAAACACGAAGGGCAGGGTGGCCGTCGGCAGGTGCCAGACATCCTCCAGGAGCCAACCCGCCGTGAGGCCGGCCACGACCAATAGCGCGGCGGCGAGGCGGGCAAGGCGCCACCAGGCCGCGAGGAGCGTGCCGGTGCGCGCCACCTGGCGGGCCACGGCCAACTGCAGCGCGGTCTGGCCGACGCTAAGCTGGGCGGCGAGGGCCAGGAGCGTGCCCATGTTGCCGTAGGCGCGCACACCGAGGGAGCGGGCGAGGAGGAACTCGACGACTACGCCGGCGCCGGCCGCGACGGCCATGTACACCGCCATCTGCCCGGTGGAGGCCGCCATGCGCCCGATGGGGGAGGCCGCCGCCGCCCCCGCCGCCGCCCGCGCCCGCACCGTGGTCAGGTCGGGCGCGCGCCCGCGCGCTCTCGCGCCTCCGCCGTCGGCGCGCGCAGGACGCGTCGTCGGAGGAGCGCGCCGATGGCGTCGGCCGCCGCGTCGATCACGGCGTCCGCGGCCGTGGCCGAGAGCCGCACGCGGCCCTCGCCGAGGCGTCCGAAGTCCGCCCCGGGGGAGACGGCCACCTGCGCCTCGTCCAGGAGGAGCCGGGCGAAGGCGTGGCCGTCCATGCCCGCAGGCGCCTCGGGCCAGAGGTAGACGGCACCGGGCGGCACGAGCGGCGGCCAGCCGGCTGCCTCGAACGGCTCGGCGAGGCGCCTCAGCCGATCGTCGTACGTCCGCCGCGTGGCGGCGAGATAAGCGCCCTCGGCGCCCGCGGCGAGGGCCTCGACGCCGGCGGCCTGGACGCAGAGCGGGACGCCGGCCATGACGTTGGTCTCCACGTGGGCGAAGGCCTCGATCGCGCTCGCGCTTCCCACGAGCGCCGCCAGGCGGAAGCCCTGCATGGCGTACGACTTGGACCAGGTGATGGTCTCCACCCCGACCGAGAGGGCCCCCGGGGCGGCGAGAAAGCTTGGCGCTTCAAGCGCTCCCCGACAGATGTCGGCGTAGGCGAAGTCATGGCAGATCCAAAGCCCCTCGTCGCGCGCCAGGTCGGCGACGGCGGCGAAGTAGGCGGGCGTGGCCATGGCGCCGGTCGGGTTGTTCGGGTAGTTCAGGTAGGCCAGGCGCACCTGGCCGCCGGCGCGCCGCAAGGGCCGCGCAAGGTCGGGGAGATGGCCCTCTCGCGCCCAAAGCGGCAGGTCGATCGCCCGCGCGCCCGCGAGGCGCGCCGCCGCGCAGTACGCGGGAAAGCCCGGGTCGGGCACGAGGACGCCGTCGCCGGGCGCCGTGAGGGCGCTCGCCAGGTGCACGAGCCCCTCCTTGGCGCCCGCCAGGATGTACACGTTGCGGTCCGGGTCGAGGTGCACGCCGAAGCGCTCGCGGTAGAGGTCGCACACGGCCGCGCGCAGCTCCGGCGTGCCGGCGAACGGCGGGTAGTGGTGGGCGACGCGGTCGAGGGCGCGCGCTCGGAGGGCCTCGACGGCCCGCGCCGGTGGAGGCAGGGTGGGGTCGGACTTCGTCAGGTCGAGGACGCGCTCGCCCGCCCGCAGGCGCAGGGCGATCTCGTGGTCGAGACGGGCGAACACGTACAGGGGCATTTCGTCCGGCACCGCCGGCCGCATGGCATCACCCGAAGGGAGTCTGCCCAGTCCGGGGCGGCGGCTCTCAGAGGCGGGCTCTTGCGGCGGGCGCGGCAGGAGCCGCGACGTCATCGTCGTCGGGCTCCTCGAGGCGGAAGGTGCGATGCAGGGCGCGCATCGCCGCGTCCGCCGCCTCGGGCGCGACCAAGACGGAGATGCGGATCTCCGAGGTCGTGATGCCCTCGATGTTCACGCCCGCGCGCGCCAGGGCGGAGAACATGTCGGCCGCAAGGGCGGGAGCGCCGCGCATGCCCATGCCCACGGCGGAGATCCGGGCCATCGCCACGGGCGGGCCCGCCATCCGCCCGCCGAGAGACTCCGCCTGCGCCGCGACAAGGCGCTGCGCGGCCTCGGCCTGGTCGAGGTCGACGGTGAAGGCGATGACGTTCTTGCCGTCGTGCCCGACGCTCTGCACGATCATGTCCACGCCGATGCCCTCGTCCCCCAAGGGGCGGAAGATGGCGGCCGCTACGCCCGGGCGGTCGGGGATCTCCACGGCGGCCAGGCGGGCGACGTGTCTGCTCAGGGCAAGCCCCGTCACGGGGTGGGACCGGCGTCTCTCGCTCATGTGATCGCTCCCCTCGATGATGGTCCCGGGCTCGTCCACGAACGTCGAGCGCGCCTCGATGCGCACGCCGTGGCGCTCGGCGTACGCGACGCTGCTGCGCTGGAGAACCTGCGCCCCCAGCGCCGCGAGCTCGAGCATCTCCTCGTACCCGATGTACGGTAGCTTGCGGGCCTCCGGCACGATGCGCGGGTCCGCCGTGTACACGCCGGCGACGTCCGAGCAGATCTCGCAGCGCTCCGCGTCGAGCGCGTGGGCGAGGGCCACGGCGGTAAGGTCGGAGCCGCCGCGGCCCAGGGTT
>JAKASY010000414.1 GCA_021817625.1 Bacillota bacterium
GATCTGCACCGCCGCTCGGCCCCTGGGCATCGACGTCCCCCTCAACGCCGGCCCATGCGCGCACTGCAGGGCACAGCCAACATCTACCGCTACGCTACCGGCCGGGCACCGGTGCTGCCACGGTCCTCCGGCCACCCCCACTGGTCCGAACGGCCCAGGGAGACCGGGTACCTGTGCCGTCCGGCCCGCGCTGGCGGGACCTCGGGCCCCGGCGGGCCACCCCTTCGCGCCCGGCGCGCGGGCCCCACGACCCTCGCGGCGGGTTATGGATTGGTGGATTGGTGTACCCGTACACCAATCCAGGGCCGGCGGGAGATGATGTCACGGCGGCTTGCATCGAGGCGAACGGCCTCGCCAAGGTATACCGCGGCGGCCATGGCCTCCTTGGCCTCGACCTGACGATCGAGGCCGGCGAGATCTTCGGCTTTCTCGGCCCCAACGGCGCGGGCAAGACCACGACGCTGCGCACCTTGCTCGGCCTCGTCTACCCGACGGCGGGGACGGCGACGGTGATGGGCCACGACGTCGTCCGCGACAGCCTGGGCGTGCGCGCGATCACCGGCTACCTGGCCGGCGACCCGGCCCTGTACCCCGGCATGACGGGCCGTCAGCACCTGGACCTGGCGCTTGGCGTGCGCGGCCGGACGGACCGCAGCCGGGCTCGCCTGGTCGAGGAGCGGCTCGGGGTCGACATGGGTCGCCGCGTGGGCCAGCTTTCGCGCGGCAACCGGCAGAAGGTCGGCATCCTCCTCGCCCTGGCGCACGACCCCGCCGTCCTCCTCCTCGACGAGCCGACGGGCGCCCTCGACCCGCCCTCGCAGGACGCCTTCCACGCCCTCATCCGCGAGGAGCGCGGGCGGGGCAAGACGGTGGTGTTCTCAAGCCACGTCCTGCCCGAGGTGGAGGCCATCAGCGACCGGGTCGGCATCCTGCGCGAGGGCCGCCTGGTGGCGACGGACGCCCTGGCCGAGCTCCGGAGCACGCGCGCGCGCAGGGTCACGGCGCGCTACGGTGGGGATCCCCCGGCGCTCGACGCGGTCGCCGGCGTGACCGACGTGCGCCACGAGGATGGACGCCTGCGCCTGCGCGTCACGGGCGACCTCGGGCCGCTCCTGCGCGCCCTCGCCGAGAGCCCGCCCAGCGATCTCACCATCGAGGACCCGAGCCTCGAGGAGGCCTTTCGCGCGTACTACGGGGAGGCGGCGCCGCAATGACCCTCTACGCGCACGCCTTGCGCCAGTCGTGGCTGCCCTGGCTGATGTGGGCCCTCGCGGTCGCGCTGTTCACGCTCGCGGTCGTCTCGGCGGCGTCCGCGGTGGAGGTCGGCCCCGCGCTGTTCACCCGCTTGATGGCCTCCATGCCACCGCGCCTGCTCGCCCTGTTCGGCGGCCGCGCGCTCCTCAGCCATCCCCTGGAGAGTTACCTGGACGCCAAGCTCCTCTCGTATCTGCCGCTCTTCGGGGCGCTTCTGGCCGCGTTCCAGGCGGCGTCCCTGGCACGGGACCTGGAGCGCGGCCGGGGCGACTTCCTGCTCTCGCTGCCAGTCACGCGTGCCCAGGTCCTGGGCGCACGCGCGCTCGCGCTCCTCACAACCGTGGCGGCGCTTTGGGCGGCGACGCTCGCGACGCTCGCCCTGTGCCTCAGGGCGTACGGCTTCACGGTTGATCTCGAGCCCTACCTGGTGCTCGCCTATAGCGGCTTTCTGGTCGACGCGGTGCTCGCTGTCGGCTGCCTCTGGCTGAGCGCCCTGGCGCGCACCTACCGCGAGGCACTGCGCCTCGCGCTCGGCCTCGCCCTCGTGCCCCTCGTCTACGACTACGCCCTGCAGATGGCGCTCGCACCGCGCGTCTGGCGGCTTCTCCTGCCCTACGGCTACTACGACCCGCCGAGCGCGTTCGCCGGCCACGCCTTCCCCTGGGCGGCGACCCTCGTCCTCATCCCCGCTGCCGTGCTCGCCGGCGCCCTCGCCCAGCTGACTTTCACGCGCAGGGAGGCATGAGCGTGATCCTCATGCGCCAGCACCTACGGCAGGAGGGCTTCGCCCTCCTCGGCTGGGCCGTGACGGTCGGCATCCTCGCCTTCGCCGTGGCCGTCGTGTTCGCCATCCTCCCGCCGGGGTTCGCGCACGCGATGCAGCCGTTCATGCAGCGCCTGCCCGCGGGGCTGAACGCCTTCTTCGGCGGCCTCGCCACCGTCGCGAGCATGCCCGGCTGGGTTGCCGGCCTCTCCCTGAGCGGCTTCGTCCCCTTGGCGGTGACCGTGTTCGTCGCCCTGGGCGCTCTCTCCCTGGTGGTCGAGGATCGCGACAGCGGCAGCCTCGAGTTCCTCCTCGCCCTGCCGGTCCGACGCGAAGGCCTGCTCGCCGCTCGCTCTGTCTCGCTCATCCTGCAAATCCTGAGCCTGGAGGCGGCGGTCTGGCTCCTCAGCCTTGCCGGCGCCGCCGCAATCGGCCATGCCCTGCCCGCGGGACGCCTCGCCGCGGCGCTGCTGCTAGACGTCATGGCCCAGACGGCGCTCGCCGGCACCCTCGCCCTGCTATGCCTCGCGTTGCGCGACCCCACGCAGGCCATGCTGGTCTGCCTGGCCCTGGCCCTCGGCCTCTACCTCCTGCCGGTGTTCGCCCCCCACACCCCCGTTCGCTTCCTCTCCCCCTTCGCGTACGCCCACGGCGCGGTCTTCCTCACGGGCGGCGCCTTTCCCCTGGGCCACCTCGTGATGCTCGGGCTATGGACCGTCGGCGCCTTCGCGCTGGCCGTGCTCCTCTACGCCCGGACGGACGCCTAGCCGTGTGGCTGCGCATCGATGCCCAGAGCGGCGTGCCGATCTACCGCCAGATCGCCGCCCAGATCGAGCAGGCGGTCGGAGTGGGCCGCCTGGCCGAGGGCGACCGGCTGCCCGCGGTACGCGAGCTCGCGGTCGAGCTGGCCGTCAACCCCGGCACCGTGGTGAAGGCCTACGACGAGCTGGAGCGCGCCGGCATCATCACCCAGCCCCGGGGGTTGGGCACGTTCGTGTCCCGCGCGCCACGCCTGACGGAGGCCGAGCGGCGAGCCAGGCTCACGGCGCTTGCCCAGACGGCTGCGGCCGAGGCCGAGCGGCTGGGCTTCACGCGCGACGAGCTGTGCGCGGCCGTGCGGCGCGCCAGCGTCGCCTCCGAAGGCGGCCGAAAGGGGGCGGGCCATGACGGCGATCCACGCTGAGGCGCTCACGAAGAAGCGCGGCGGCGTCGACATCCTGCGCGGCGTCGATCTCGACGTGCCGGCCGGCAGCATCACCGCCGTGATCGGCGTGAACGGCGCCGGCAAGAGCACGCTGCTGCGCATCCTGGTCGGCCTTTGGCGTCCCACGAGCGGAAGCGCCAGCGTGCTTTCGCGCCCGGTCGGCGCGCTCGGGCGCGCCGAGCGCGAGCGCATCGCCTACGTCCCGCAACAGCCCACCCTTCTGGGCGGGGTGCGTGTGGCCGGGCTCCTGCGCCTGGTCGCCCAGAT
>JAKASY010000415.1 GCA_021817625.1 Bacillota bacterium
CGGCCAGCGTCGATGTCAGGCCCGAAGACGGTCTCGGCCTCCGGTGGCAAGGAGGGGAGGGGCGTGAACAGGGCGGCGGGCAGGGCCGTCTCCCGCACCGCGGAGAGCTCGCCCAGGCGCGCCCCCGGCGGCACGCCGACGACGGCGAGGCCGGACAGGGCGGCGGCGAGCTCCAATACGAGCGCGGCGTAGCCGTTCGGCAGCCACACGGCGATGCGCTCGCCGGCCCGGAGCCCCCGCGCCTCGAGCCCACCCGCCACACGCGCCGCCGCCTCCAGCCAGGCGGCGTGTGTGGACGCCCCGCCCCTATCCACGATCGCCGGCCGACGGCTGTGGGCCTGCCCAGAGACCAGATCCTCGAGCCGCACTGCTAGCGCTCGCCCCGGGCGTCGCGCGGGGCAGCGTGCGCCTCGCCGTCCGACCCGATGAGGCCGGCGGTCAGGCTGCCGACATCGACCGCGTAGCGCGCCTGCATAAGCTGGAGAAACGCCTGCATGTGGCTCACGAGCCTGCGCTCGGCGCGTGCTGGGTTACCGGCGAGAAGGGCCTGGGCGATGCGCCGGTGGGCGCGCAGCGTGCCCCCCTGGCTCTCGGGCGAGAGCGAGGCCAGGGAGGCGCTGTAGCGGATGAGGCCCCCGAGGCTCGCCACGACGGTCTCGAGCACCACGTTGCCCGTGGCGGCGGCGATGCCCGTGTGGAACGCAACCGTGTGCTCCTCCCACTCCGGGTCGCCGGGCGCCACGCGCTCGACGGACTCGAGCAGCGCGGTGAGCGCCTCCCGATCGGCGCGCGCGGCGGCCAGGCGGATGCACGCTCCCTCGATCGCGATGCGCGCCTCGGTGACCTCGGCCAGCGTGCTGCCTCGCGTATCGAGGAGCATGGCCACGCCGCGCGTCATGTCGCTGATGCCCGGGTGGCGCACCACTGGGCCCCTGCCGCGCCCGCGCTCGACCCGCACGAGGCCCCACGACTCCAGCATGCGCAGGGCCTCGCGCACGGACGCCCGGCTGATGCCCAGGCGCGCGGCAAGCTCGCCCTCGCTGGGCAGGCGATCGCCTTCGGCCAACTGGCGACGCAGGACAAGGTCCGCGATCTGGCGCGCCGCCATCTCCGACGTGCGTGGCGCCACGATGCGCCGGAGCGCGGGCGTGCGCACCTTCTCGGCCACCGTGACCCGACCCCCAATCCGGAAATCTGTCGGACCTCTTGACAGTTCTGCAGGCGTCGGCCGCCTACCTTGTTGGCAGATCAGGAAGGAGAAGGTGGAAGTGCGTGGAATCCGGCCGATGTCGCCCACCAAAAATGTCGGACAGCTTTTCGGTTTCGACTGGCGCACGGTGGGGACCAAGGTTTCGCGGAAGGAAGTGCGCGATGAAGCATCTCAGGCCGGCGCCGCTTGCGACCATCGCCGGCGCGGCGGCGCTGGTCGCGGCAAGCAGCGCGGCGGGGGTGTCGGCGGCGGCAGGCAGTCACGTGAACGTCACCATGTGGGTGAACCCGCCCGCCGTCGTGGCGCTCAAGAAGATCGACGCGGAGTTCGAGAAGGCGCACCCGGGCATCAGTGTCAACCTCACCACGGCCGGCAACGAGTACACGAACTACGCGGCGCTCGAGAAGACCGCCGTCGAGGGCGGCACCGAGGACGTGATGGCCACCCAGGCGATCAATCCCCTGCCCGTCGGAGGGAGCTCCGCCGACCTGATGCCCGAGCAGCTCTGGGGCACGTCGGGCGTCTACTTGCCCCTCAACGGCCAGCCCTGGGTGAAGCGGCTCAAGTCCACCGCCGTCGCGGTCCAGACGTACAAGGGCAAGCTCTACGGCATGAACACCGGCTCGTACCAGTACGGCGTCTACTACAACAAGGCCATCTTCGCCAAGTACCACATCGCCATCCCGACGACCTACGCCCAGTTCATCGCCGTCTGCCAGACGCTCAAGAAGGACGGCGTGACCCCCCTGTATGACGGGCTTGGCGGCGGCGCCCAGGGCTACCTGTACTTCATCCTCTACCCGATGATGCAGGCCTTGTGGCTGCCGCACGCGCCCGGCGCGGATCTGAACACGGCGCTGTGGACGGGCAAGGCGCGGTGGACGAGCCCCTACTTCATCCAGGCCATGAAGCAGGAGAAGCAGGTGGCGCAGTACCTCGAGCCCAACTACACCGGAGAGTCATGGACCACCATGCCGACGGCGTTCGCGGCCGGCAAGGCGGCCATGCTGCTCGACGGGTCGTGGGACCTCTCCGCCGTGTTCGAGGCCAACCCGCACATCCAGGTCGGCTACTTCCCGCTGCCCGGAGGTCCTAACCCCGCGCTCGACGCCCCGATCCTGCAGACCGACCTCACCTGGGTCATCCTGTCTCGCGCCAAGGACCAGGCGGCGGCCAAGACCTGGCTCGACTTCTTCGCCAGCCCGAAGATCTACAGTCAGTACGTGGCGACCACGGGCATCTCACCGTCCTTCAACGGCACCTACAACAGCCAGACGGAAAAGGTCCTCGGCCCGAAGTACTTCGGCAACGGCGTCCTGGCCGGCGACATCTTCCCGGTCCTTCCGGCCGGCGGCCCGTTCGTTCTGCAGCTCAACAACTTCTGGTCCTTGCAGCTCAGCATGGTGCAGGGGCAGAAGACGCCCCAGCAAGTTGCCCAGACCCTGGAGCAGGCCTGGACCCAGGTCATTCACCACTAGGCGGCCCTGTCACGCCGCAGCGGCCGGCCCCCCGGCCGCTGCGCGTCATGCGGGCCGACTCGAGACCGGCGGAGGTTCTCCATGAACAACGCGGAAGGTGGCGGCGGGATGCTGGCGGGCTGGGCCTCACGAGCCTTCACACCGGACCGGTCGACCCCACTCGGCGGCTATGGCGCCCGCTCGATGCCCTCCCGGGGCGTGCATGACGCCGTCTCCTGTCAGGCGCTCGCGCTCGGCAGCCGCGAGCGCCCGTTCGTGCTCGTCGTCGCGGACGTCGTGGCGGCGCCCCACGCGCAGGTGCGGGCCGTGCGCGATGGCGTCCGGTCGCGCGCGCCGGAGGCCGAGATCTGGCTGTGCGCCACCCACACCCATTCCGGCCCGGACCTCGCCGCCACGGGCGACGCCGCGGACGAGGCGCGGGCCCGGCTCGTCCGCGCCGCCGTCGACAGCGCCCTGGAGGCGATCGACGCGATGGCGCCCGCGAGCGTACGGCATGCGTCCGGGCGCGTCCACGCCGTGGGATCGCGCCGCAACTCGGGCGGCGAGGAGGGCGGCGACGACGAGGGCCTGCCCCTGGACGTGGTCACGCTCCGGCGCGCGGCTGGCGACGGGCCGCCCGATGCCGTGCTCGCCGTCGTGGGCTGCCATGCCACGGTCATGGGGGCGGAGAACCTCGAGGTGAGCGCCGACCTGCACGGCGCGGCCCGGGCGGCGCTGGCCGGCCGCTTTCAGACGCGCGGGCCGGTGTGGGTCGCCGTCGCCCAGGGCGCGGCGGGCGACGTGAGCACGCGCCGCA
>JAKASY010000416.1 GCA_021817625.1 Bacillota bacterium
GACCCGGCCATGCGCTGGCGAGGCTACGTGCCGTTCGAGGCCATGCCGAGCGTGCACGACCCCGCCTCGGGCTTTGTCGCCACGGCCAACAACTCGATCGTCCCGCCGGGGGCGGAGCCCTACGTCGCCACCCACTTCACCCCCAACCACCGGGCGCTGCGGCTGGAGTCGCACCTAGCGGCCGGGAAGGACCTGACTGTCGCGGACATGCAGCGCATCCACGGTGACCTGGTGTCGCTCGCCGCGCGCGACGCCGTCGCCGTCCTGCCCGCCGTGCGCGCCGAGGGCGCCGTCGCGGACCGGGCGCGCGCGCTCCTCGCCACCTGGGACGGAACGATCGCCGTCGACCGCCCCGAGCCCCTGATCTACGCGGCCTGGCGCGAGGTGCTCGTGGCCGAGGTGCTGCGCGGCCTCACGCCCCAGGCGGGGGACGCGCTCTCCCCCCTCGCCGTGACGGGCGCCGGTGCGATGCTGGCGCTCGTGCGCGGCCGGGTCTTCCGCCTTGCCCGCAAGGACGACCGGCGCGTGCTGCCGAGCGGCCGATCCTGGCCGGAGCTCCTTTCCGGCGCCTTCACCCGCGCCCTCGCCTCCCTTGAGGAGCGCTTCGGGCCGGAGGTGGATACCTGGCGCTGGGGGGCGATGCACGTCCTCGCGCCGGGCGGCGGTGACGCTGCGGACGAGGGTGGCCCCTTCGGCTTCCCCCTGCCGGGCGACACCGACACGGTGCGGGTCTCGAGCTACGACGCCGGCACGGGCTTTCGCGTGCGCACCGGCTCCGTCGCCCGCTACGCCTTCGACCTCGGGGACTGGGAGCGGTCCGGCTGGGTCGTGCCCCACGGCGCGGGCGGCGAGCCCGGCCACCCCCACTTCGCCGACCAGGTGGAGAGCTGGCGCGCCGCGCGGCTCCTGCCGATGCCCTACGGCGCCGCCGCCGTGGAGGCGGCCGCGCGGACGGAGGTGCGCCTCACGCCGGGGCGCTGACGCCTCCCGGGCGTCCGTCCTGCGGCCCAAGAGACCTGGCCGGCCGTGCGGCTCTGGCGATCAGGCGCCGCCGAGCGGCACAGATGTCTCCGCCACCCAGCGCGGCGCCGCGTCGACGCCCTGGCGCAGGAGCAGGTTCAGCTGCGCGGCGTGGTGCTGCACGTGGCGCAGGTTGTAGAGAAGGAGCTCGCCGCGGCTCAGCTTCAGCCAGGGAAAGCCGCACGGCGCCTCGGCCTCGGCGTCGCTCATGGCAGCGATGACCCTACGGCACCGCTCGCGCCCCGACGCCAGGAGATCGAGGACCGACTCGCGCGTGTAGGGGCGCTCGGGTAGGTAGCCCTCCTCCCGGTCGTCGCGCGTGAAGCCGTCCGGCGGGCGGTAGCTCTCGTACGAGTCGGCCAGGTAGAGGTCGAGCCAAAACGCGGCGTGGAAAGCCACGTACCAGAAGCCGACGACGTCATGGGGCACGAGCGCCGGCCGCTTCTCCGGGTCGCTCCAGAGCGCTTCGGGGCAGGCGCGGATGGCGTTCTCCAGCATGTCGATCGCCGCGCCGAACTGGCCCCAGGTCATGTCCCTCCAGCTCACCGCCTTCGCTCCCTCCACCGAGCCTGAGGATGCGTGCCGGGCGACGTCACCGCCCAAGCGCGTGCACGACCGCCTCGAGGTCGGCAGGTATCTCGGGCGCCTCGCCGACTGGGCGGAGGAATTCCGGCGTCTTGAGGCCCGTGCCCGTCACCAGGGCGACGACCGTCTCGCCCGCGCCCACCAGCCCCTGGGCACGGGCCGGCGCCAGGGCCGCGAACGCGGCGGCGCCGGCGGGCTCGGCCAGGACGCCGCCGCGGGCCAGGACGCCGATCGCCCGGAGCATCGCCTCGTCGCTCACGGCCACGAAGCCGCCCCCGCTCTCGCGCACGTCCCGGAGCACGGCGCCAGCGCTCACCGGCGCGGACACCGCGATGCCGTCCGCCACCGTCTCGGGCGCCTCCGGCCGTAGCGGCTGGCCGCTCTCGAAGGCGCGCCGCAGGGGCTGGCAGCCCTCCGCCTGGACGCCGACAAGACGCGGGGCGCGCGGCGACGCGCCGCACAGGACGAGCTCCCGAAAGCCCTTGGCGATAGCGCACAGGGTCGGCCCGTCGCCCACCGGCGCGACCACCACGTCGGGCACGCGTCGTCCGAGCTGCTCGAAGATCTCGAGCGCAACCGTCTTCTTCGCCTCGATCGTCACCGGGTTCACACCCGTGTTGCGGTCGAGCCAGCCGAAGGCCGCCGCCGCCGCGCGCGACAGGCGGAAGGCCGCCTCGTAGCCCTCACGCACGCGCAGCACGCGTGCCCCGGCGGCCAGCATCGGCACAAGCTTGCCCGGGCTCACGTCGGCCGGGACGAACACCACCGCCTCGAGGCCCGCCGCGGCCGCACCCACGGCCAGGGAGACAGCCACGTTGCCGGTGGACGCGCAGCTCACGGTGCGCGCGCCCGCCCGCAGGGCGTGCTCCAGCACGAGCGCCGTCGCCCGGTCCTTGTTCGAGCCGGTCGGGCCGCGCGTCTCGTCCTTGAGGTACAGGCCGGGAAAGCCGCTCTCCCGCCTCAGCCCCGGCAGGGCAAGGAGCGGCGTTCCGCCGACCGGCAGGGGGTAGGCGATCGGCCCGGGCTCGAGCGGCAGGAGGTCGCGATAGCGCCACATGCCGCCCGTCATCTCGCCGCCGGGCACGAGGCCCGGACCGTATTCGTAGAGGAGCTCCACCTGGCCCTCGGCCGCGGCGGCAGGAGGCCAGGGGCTGGGCCCCTCCGTCCTGCCGTCCGGCCGCACGACTGCCTGGCCGATCACCTGTCCCACCGGGGCCGACGCCTCCCTATACGCCCTTCGGTCCGGCCCTGGCCGTGCTGGCCGCCGCGCTCAGCCCGGCCCCGCGCCCTGCCCACGCGGCGCGCCAGAGCGGCGCGCCTGCTCGAGGGCCCGCGCCGTCGCGAGCGCGTCGTCGACGGCGAGGTGCTCGGGCGCCCGCTCCGCCCGCAGCACTTCGTGGATGTGCCGGATAGCGGGGGAGAACGGGCGTTCGTGGCCGGTCGGGCGCTCGATCAGCACGCTCCGATCCGGCCGGCAGAGCGCCAGCGTGTCCTCGGGCCGCGGGTGGAAGGGGTGGCTCAGGCGGATCTCGCCCTCCGTGCCCACGACCCGCGCGAACGTGTCGTAGCCGCGGTCCATGCCGCAGCCGAAGTAGAGAAGGCGCCCGTCGGAGAACTCCGAGAGCCCCGCCGTCTCGACGTCGACGCCGCCGGGGTGGGGGCGCACGGCCGTCTGCGTCCGGTGCGGCTCCTCGCCGAACAGGAGGCAGGCGAGGTGGAGCGGGTAGCAGCCCACGTCGTTCAGCGCACCGCCGGCCAGCTCGGGGCGCAGTCGGATGTTCTCCTGCGAGCGCAGGCGGAAGTAGAAGACGGACTGGATCTCGCGCGTCTCGCCGATGGCGCCTTCCGCCAGGAGGGCGAGCAGGCGCTGGAACTGG
>JAKASY010000417.1 GCA_021817625.1 Bacillota bacterium
TTCCGATCTCTGGGCGCTAGCTTGCTATACTTTGCCGTATGGTCGACGACCGTGCCCAGGCGCCCAGCCAGGCGCTTCCCGTCGAGGTGTGCGAGAGGGCCTGGGCCAAGGTGAACCTGACGTTCGAGGTCGGCGCGCGCCGTAGCGACGGCTACCATGAGGTGCGAAGCCTGATGGCGGCCGTCGACTGGTGCGACGTCGTGCGCGTGCGCCGCGGCGGGCGCCCCGGCGCCTTCCGTCTCAAGGTGCGCGGGCACGGCGCGCCGCGCGGCAGGCGAAACCTGGCCCTGCGGGCGGCCGAGGCCTGGGCCGCACAGGACCCGGGGCTCTCGGCCGTGTCGCTCGAGCTCACCAAGCGCATCCCCTCCGGTGCAGGCCTCGGCGGCGGCTCGAGCGACGCCGGCGCGGTGCTGCGCGCCCTGACCCGCCTGCGGCCGGGCGCGGCAAGCGCCGCGCTGGCCGCCGCGCTCGGAAGCGACGTCCCGTTCTTCGTCGATGCGCTCGCCCTGGCCGAGGCGAGCGGCCGAGGCGAGCGCCTGGAGCCGGCCGGGGCACTGCCGGCAACATGGCGGGTGGTGCTCGCGCTGCCGGCCTTCGCCCTGGCCACGCCGCTCGTGTACCGCCGCCTGGACGCCCTGCGCGCCGGCGCCGAGGCGTCGGCGCCCGGCGGGGCGACCACCCGCCTGCGCGAGCGCCTGGCCGCCGTCGCGGCAGGCGGCGGACGCCCCGCCGGCGAACACGCGCTCATGGAAATCGACGCCATCGCGCGTAACGACCTGTGGCCCGCCGCCCTGTCGCTCAGGCCCGAGCTCGAGACGGTGCGCGAGCGCCTGCGGCTCGCGGTCGGGCCGGGCCGCCCGGTCGCGATGACGGGCTCGGGCAGCGCGCTCTACGCCCTCGTCGAGGACGCCGGGCGCGCTGCCCATGCCGTGCGCCGCCTGCGCGCCGACGGCCTGCGCGCCGTCGCCGCGCGTCCCCTCGAGCCGCGACCGGGGGCACCCTAGGTGGCTAGGCCGCTCTGGGCCCTGGTCCTGGCCGGCCGCCCCGACGACGGCCGCCTCGACGCGGGCCGCTCCCCCGGCTGGGAGGCGCTCATCGACGTCGCCGGCCAGCCGATGGCCGCGCGCGTGCTGGGGGCGCTCGGTGCCGCCCGGCTGGTGGCCGGCGGCGCGGTGGTCGGGCCCGAGGCGCTCGAGCCCTGCCTGCCGCCCGGCTTCACCCGTGTCGAGCCGGTCGGGGACACGCTCGCGAACCTCGCCGCCGGCCTGGGGCGCCGTCCGGCGGGCGCCGCCCACGTGCTCGTGGCCACCTCCGACATCCCGCTCGTCACGGGCGAGATGATCGACAGCCTGATCGAGGCGTGCGGCGAGCGCGCGCTCGACGTGTACTTCCCGGTCGTGCGCCGCGAGGTGGCGGAGGCGCGCTTCCCCGGCGTGCGCCGGACGTACGTGCGCCTGCGTGACGGCTCCTACACGGCGGGCAACCTGTTCGTGGTGCGGCCCGAGGCGCTCATCGCCGCCGGTGGCGGCGAGGGCCTTCTGCAGCGCATGGTGCGCTGGCGCAAGGCGCCATGGCGGATGGCGCTCGCCCTCGGCCCGGGCCTGCTCCTCGGCCTCCTCACCGCCAGCTTCGACCTCGCGGGCGCGGCCCGCGCGGCGTCGCGGCGCCTGGGCGTGACCGGCCAGGCCGTGGTCACCGCCCACGCCGAGGTCGGGGTGGATGTCGACAAGCCGGGCGACCTCGCCCTGTGCCGGGAGGTGCTTGGGCATGCCGCGCGCCCCTGAGCGCATGGAGGCGCCCGCGTCGGGCTCGGCGCGGGTGGGGGGACGGCGGGCGGAGCGTCTCGCGCTCCTGGCCCACCTGCTCGCCACGTCGCCCGGACGGCTGCTCTCCCTCGGGCGGCTGGCCGACACGCTTGGCGTGGCCAAGTCCACCCTGAGCGAGGACCTCGGGGCGGTCGCGCGCGCGCTCAAGGCGGCCGGGCAGGGGGAGGTCGTGTCGCTCACCGGCGCTGCGGGCGGCGTGGTCTACCGGCCGAGCCCGGGCGAGGAGCGCGTGCGGCGCCTGGCGGAGGCCCTCTGCCGCGACCTGAACGGGCCGGAGCGGCGCATCGCCGGCGGCTTCGTGTTCACCACCGACCTCATCTTCTCGCCCTCCGTGGCGCGGGAGGTGGGCGAGGTGTTCGCGGGGCGCTTCTGGCGGTGCGAGCCGGAGGCCGTGGCGACGCTCGAGACCAAGGGCATCCCGCTCGCCCTGATGACCGCCCACGCCCTCGGCGTGCCCCTCGTCACGGTGCGCCGGGACGCCACCGTGACCGAGGGGCCGGCGCTCGGCATCCACTACGTGTCGGGCAGCTCGCGCGTGCAGACGATGACCCTGCCGCGGCGCGCGCTCGCCGCCGGCACGCGCGTCCTCCTGGTCGACGACTTCCTCAAGGCCGGAGGCACGGCGCGCGGCCTCATGGACCTCATGGACGAGTTCGGGGCCGAGGTCGTGGGCCTGGCGGTCCTGATCGAGACGGCCGAGCCCGCGCACAAGCTCGTAAGCGGCCACTTCGCCCTCCTGCGCATGGCGACCGGCCCGGATGGGGTACCCACGGTCGAGCCCAGCCCGCGCCTCTCCGACCTCAAGGTCGGCGCACCCGAGCGCGCGGGCGTAGTGCCCGACGGGGGGGCGGCGCGCTCGTGACCGCCAGCGCCGGCGCACGGCCCCGCGCCCTGGTCATCCTCGCCGCCGGCAAGGGCACGCGCATGAAGAGCGACCTGCCCAAGGCCCTGCACGACATCGCCGGCCGCCCCCTGGTGGGCCACGTCTGCGCCGCCTGCCTGCCGCTCGCCCGCGAGGGGGCACGGCTGCGCGTGGTCGTGGGCGCGGGGCCGGACGGCGAGCGTGTGGCCGCGGCGGCGCGCCCGGCCGAGCCGGTCGTCCAGCCCGAGCAGCACGGCACGGGACACGCCGTCGCGCTGGCGATCGAGGGGCTCGGCGCCGAGGGCACCCTGTGGGTGCTCAACGGCGACACGCCGCTCGTCCCCACGGAGCTCCTGCGCCGGCTCGGGCAGGAGATCGAGGAAAGGGGCGCGGCGGCCGCCCTGGTGAGCGCCGAGGTCGCCCGCCCGACCGGCTTTGGCCGCGTCGTGCGCGACAGCGCCGGCGCCTTCGCGGCCGTCGTCGAGGAGCGCGACGCGACGCCCGAAGAGCGCGCCATCCGCGAGATCAACGCCGGGCCCTACGCCTTCGACCTGGCGGCCCTGCGCGATGTCATCGGCCGCCTCGGGAGCGTCAACGCCCAGGGCGAGGTGTACCTCACGGACGCCTTCGGCCTGTTCGTCCGCGCGGGTCGCAGGGTGGGCGTCGTGCGCGCCGATGACGCGGCGAGCGTGCGGGGCATCAACAGCCAGGACGAGCTCGCGGCGGCGACCGACGCCTACCACGCGCGCCGCCTGGTGGAGCTGGGGCGCAGCGGCGTCGTCCTGGACGG
>JAKASY010000418.1 GCA_021817625.1 Bacillota bacterium
CGTCGGCCCGCCGGGCGCCTCCTGGCCCGTGCCGCTCGTGAACGGCGTGGCCGTGTTCGCCATCGAGACCGGGGCCGAGGGTGTCGTGATCGAGAGAGCCGTGCCGGCGACGCTGACGATCACCGATCCCCGCCTAGGCCTTCGCGTCCGCGGCAGCTACGTCTGGGCCGCCGGTCAGCCGAGCGCCGCCGTGCTCCTGCCGACGCCACCGCCCGTGCAGGCCGGCTGCCCGACCGTCATGGCCTTCGCCGCAGGCTGCCGCGCGACCGTGGGCGCGCGCAACTCGATCGCGTTCGGCGCCCAGGTCGTGGACGCGAACGGCGACCCGGTGCGCGAGGCCGGGCTGCCCGTACTGTTCACGCTCAGCGCGGTCTCGCCCGGCTCGGGCGCCCACCTGCGCCCCGGCGCCACGATGAGCCGCTGGGCGCTGACAAACACGAGCGGCATCGCCTTCGGCGACGTCGTGAGCGGGCCGGGCGACCCCGCGTACCGCGTCACGGCGGCCTTCGACCAGCGCGTGGCGCCCGGCGCGAGCGTCCTGGTCGACGTCTCGGCCCGGCCGTAGCGCGCCTATCCCGGCGCGCCGCGGTGCGCGGCGGGCGCGGTCACCGCGCTGCCAGACGGGCGGCCGCGCGCGGCAGAGAGCACACCGGCCACCACCAGGAACGCGACCGACGCGTAGAAGGCCATGTGGATGCCGTGCAGGAAGGCGCGCCCGCCAGCGGCAGTGAGCGCCGCGTCGCCGGCGTAGATGGCGAACGCCAGCTGGCGCGAGAGAGCGCTCGCCGCGACGAGCAGGGCGACCGCGAACGAGAAGATCATGCCCACGTTCTGGAAGGTGCGCAGCATGCCCGACGCGACGCCGAACATGCGCGGCGGCGCGGCCTTCATCACGGCCGCGTTGTTGGCCGGGAAGAAGCCGCCGCTGCCGAGGCCGTTCACCATGGCGATGGCGCTCACCGTCCAGAGCGGCGTGCGCAGGCCGAGGTGGGCGTACAGGATGAGCGCCACCGCCTGGATGCCGAGTCCTACGGTCGCCGGCACGATCGGGCCGGCCCGGTCGGCGAGGTGGCCGGAGAGCGGCCCGATCACGCTGCCGACGAGGTAGCCGGGCACGAGCAGGAGAGCGGCGTCGAGGGGCGTCAGGGCGCGCACGCCCTGAAGGTACATCGTCACGAGGAAGAGCACGGCGAAGTTCGCGAGGCCCTGGAACAGGCTCGCGAGAAACGACGGCGCGAGCGTCGGCACGCGGAAGAGGGAGAGGTCGACCATCGGGTCGGCGGTGCGCGCCTGGTAGAGCGCGAAGGCGGCGAGGAGCACGACGCCGGCCGCCAGCGAGGCGGCGCCGCTACCGTCGAGGGGATGGCTCGTGAGGCGCACCGTGGCCCAGAGGATGGCCACGAGGCCGCCGGCCATGAGGGCCATGCCCAGGGCGTCCAGGCGGCGGGCGCGATGCTCGGCGCGCGCGTCCAGGGCGTAGAAGGCGAGGGCGAGGGCGACCGCGCCGATCGGCACGTTGATCCAGAAGATCCAGCGCCAGCTCAGGAGGGTGACGAGCAGGCCGCCAGCGAGGATGCCCAGCACCGCTCCGAGGTTCCAGCCGATCGAGGTGTAGCCGTAGGCGCGCCCGCGCTCGTGGGGCGGGAAGATGTCCGCGATGACCGCGCCGCTGTTGGCGGAGATGAGGGCGCCGCCCACCCCCTGGAGGAGACGGAAGGCGACGATCGACCCCTGGTTCCAGGAGAGGGCGCAGAGGGCGGAGCCCACGATGAACAGGGCGAAGCCCGCCTCGTACATGCGCACGCGCCCGAACAGGTCGCCGAGCCGCCCCACCTGCGTCGCGAGCACGGTGATCGTGAGGAGGTAGCCGAGCACCACCCACACCACGGAGCCGAGACCCACGTGCAGGCTCTGGCGCATGGCCGGCAGGGCCAGGATGACGATCGTCGTGTCGACGGCGGCGATGAGCACGCCGATGACGATGACAAACAGGGCGAGGCCGCGTCTGCGCGCGGCCTGGACGGAGGGGTCGGCAGCAGGCGCCGCCATGACGGACCTCCCTCGCGGCGAGGATCAGGCGATCGGCGTGCCGTCGCGCACCGGCTTGTCGGGCCGCAAGAGAACGACGTCGTCGGAGGCGGCGCAGGCGCCCAGGACGAGAAACTCGGACGTCACGTCGGCGACGCGCCGCGGCGGGAAGTTGAGGACGGCCACCACCTGGCGGCCGATCAGGTCCTCCGGCCGGTAGTGGCGCGTGAGCTGGGCGCTCGTGGTGCGCCGGCCGAGCGGCCCGAAGTCCACGGTGAGGACGTACGCGGGCTTGCGCGCACGGACATTCGGGCGCGCCTCGACGACGGTGCCGACGCGCACATCATAGGCGAAGAAGCCATCGACGTCGCGCTCCGGCAAGACCGGGCGCGCGGGGTCGAAGTCCAGGCCGACTCCCCCTCGCGCGGGCCGCTCGTCGGCGGTCCGCGCGCGTTCTAGACAAGGCGTACGAGCCATACCGTTGCGCCGGAGAGGGGTGGAAGCGTGCGCGCGCAGACGATCGGCTGGAGCAGGACGTCGGCCGGGAACCCGCCGCCGCCACCGCAGCAGGGTCCGTGGCCCGGCCGCTTCCTGGGCATGCTGCTCCTCGTGCTGGCCCTGGCAGCACTGTACCATGGAACCTCGGGGCAGGCCGTCTGGCGGCAGCTGACCGGCTACCTGGCCGGCAGCCCGAGCATGGTCTGGTCGGGACTCAAGCCCGTCGCCAAGACGACGCCCAAGACCGCGTCGTCGAGCACCGTGGCGGTGCCGGAGAGCGAGATCCTCGCCGCCGCCGCGGGCGACGTCGCCGCCGCCGGCGGCCAGATCGGCCGCGGTGAGTGGGCACAGGCGGACGCTTCCGTGTCTCGGCTCGAGCAGGAGTGGCTCCGTCTCTCCGGGATGCTGGCGGTGGATCGCGTGCCGGTGCTCGACATCAACAACTTCACCGCGATCCTCACCGACACCCAGGGCCAGAGCGCCGACCACAACGCGACCGCGGCGCGGGCCGACGTGCGCCGCCTGATGAGCGAGTTCGACATCCTGGCGCTCGACTTCGTCGGCACGCAGGCGCCGACGTTCACGGAGCTGCGCGACCTCTCGGCGGATCTCGAGACCGGCGTGCGCACGCGTAGCTGGAAGCGCGTCTCCGCGGACGCGCAGGCACTGGCCACGATCGTGCAGCAGATCGAGCAGGGCTACTAACGCGTCGCGCCGCCGCGCCCATGCCCGCGCACTGCTACACTGCTTGAGGAAGAGAGCGCGGGCGCGAGGCGAAAGGGGTAGAAAGTGCTCACGGCGGCACTGGTGGGGCTCCCGCTCAGCGGGCGCTCCACCGTCCTCAACCTGCTCACCGGCCTTGGCGTCGAGGTGAGCGGGTTTCTCACGGCCCGGGCCGACACGCATCGCGGCGTGGTCGACGTGCCCGACCGGCGGCTCGCCCACGTCACGG
>JAKASY010000419.1 GCA_021817625.1 Bacillota bacterium
GCGCCCCTTGTGGCCGTCTGCGTGCTATGATATCGCCACATGATATCGGATGAGGACATCACTCGGGACCTGCTTCTGGGCTTCGTCAAGATCCACGTTCTCCATCACGCCGCAGCGGCGCCCGTGTATGGCCAGTGGCTCATGGAGGAGCTCAGTCGACACGGCTACAGGCTCGGGCCCGGAACCATCTACCCGCTTCTCCGACGCATGGCGGAGGCCGGCTACCTGGAGCGGGAGGACCGGCTCGTTGCCGGCCGCGTCCGCAAGTACTACCGCGCCACAGCGCAGGGCGCGGAGGCGCTGGGGCACGCGGCGGCGCGGGTGCGTGAGCTCTCTGGCGAGCTATTCGAGACGGGCGTCGGACCCGAGGGGAGGGTCTGACGCTGGGCCGTGCGCGGCCGAGGCCGCCCTGACCCGAGGGCCGTAGGCGGCGTGCGCGTCCCGCGCGGTCGGCGGCGCTTGCGCTCAGCGGCTTCGCGCACGCACTGGACAGGGGGGCTCTCATGAGCGCCGCAGGAATCGTTCTCGTGCTCGTGGTCCTCGGCTTCGCGTGGAGCATCGGCGCCCACTACACGGGGGCGTGCATGGGCATGCCCTACGGCTCCGGCTCGATCCGCCTGTGGCCGGCGCTGGGCACGATGGCGGTGCTCGCCCTGGCGGGGGCCGCCATCGCGAGCCACCGCGTCGAGGTGACCGTCGGCCTGCACATCGTCGACGCCCGCCAGGTGACGCTCGTGGGCGCGATCGTCGTCCTCGTCGTGGCCTTCGGCCTGACCACGCTCTACACCGCGGCGCGCGTGCCCACGTCCACCATCCAGATCCTCGTGTTCAGCGTCGCGGGCATGGCGCTTGGCGGCGGCATTGCCATCCACTGGGCGACGATCCTCCACCTGGCGATCCTCTGGGTCATCGCGCCGCCGATCGCGGCCGGCCTTGGGTACTTCTTCACGCGTGGCCTCGACCGGGTGATCGCCGACCGGCCTCACGGCCCGGGCGCGGAGCGCCCGGCGGAGGCTCCCGCCGCCCTGGGGGTCTGGCCCGCGCTCCTGGTCCTGGTCGGCGCCGCCGCGTCGTTCACGATGGGAGGAAACGACGTGGCAAACGCGACGGGCATGCTGGTCACGACCCGGCTGTTCAACGTGTGGACGGCGGGGCTCCTGGGGGGCGCCGGCCTTTTCGTCGGGGTGCTGACGTGGGGTAGGCCCCTCCTCAAGACCGTCGCCTTCGACATCGTCCACGTGGACCTGCCGATGGCCACCGCCGCGCAGCTCGTGCAGGCGCTCGTCGTGTTCGCGGCCGTGCTCCTCGGCTTCTTCACCTCGATGAACCAGGCCCTCGTGGGGGCGATGACCGGCGCGGGCATGGCCAGGGGGCAGGCCAGCGTCGAGTGGGGCGTGGTCCGGAACATCGTCCGGGGATGGCTGTTCGGGCCGCCGTCCGGCCTGGCGCTTGGCTTCCTGTGCGCCCACCTCGCCCGTCTCTGGTGGCCGCTCTAGCGGCGGGGCGGCGGCATAAGCGCGGGGGCCCCGGGTTGCGGCCGGCGGTGGGGAGGCCTACCATCCGGAGCGATGCCAAGACGCGCACCACCCGGCGGTGCGTGAAGGGGGAAGACGATGGGCGTCTGGGCCGTCGCGGCCATCACGGGCCTGATCCAGGGCGTGATCGAGTGGCTGCCGGTGAGCTCCAAGACGATGATCACGCTGGTCTACGCGGCTGGAGGCTACTCGTTCGGCACCGGCTACGTCATGGGGCTCCTCGCGAACTTCGGCTCCTTCTTTGCCGCCCTCTGGTACTTCCGGCGCGACGTGGTGGACGCCCTGCGCGCCCTGCGCCACCCCTTCTCCGCCGACGAGGACGCGCGCCTGCTGCGCTACGTGGTCCTGGCCACGATCGCCACCGGCCTCGTCGGGCTGCCGATCTACGCGGGCGTGACGGCCGCGTTCACGCTGACCGGCGGCGCGTACGCCATGGTGGCGATCGGCGTGCTCCTCCTGGTGACCTCGGTGATCAGCCTCCAGCGCGAGCGCCTCGCCCAAACCGCCGACGTCGCAGCCGCTGCGGACGTGGGGGAGCGCGGTCGCGCGCCGGGCACCTGGGGGTCCATCGTCGTGGGCCTTTGCCAGGGCCTCGCCGCTTTGCCGGGCATCAGCCGCAGCGCCGTGACGGTTACCCCGCTCCTGTGGATGGGGCGGCCGGCAAAGACAGCGCTGCGCCTGTCGTTCCTGATCGACGTCCTGGCCCTCATCGCCGCGGGCGCCGTGCCGCTCGTGTTCGGCCACCATGGCCTGAGCGACATCCATCAGATCGGCGTCGGCCCCACCGTGCTCATGGTGGTGATCGCCGCCGTCGTCAGCTTCTTCACGATCGACGTCATCCTGAGCATCGCCTCGCGCCTGCGCTCGTCGGTGATCACCGGCGCCATCGGCATCCTGACCATCGCCGCCGCCGCCGTGCTCCACCTGCGCTGACCGGCGCTCGCGTCGCGCCCGCGGTGTCTTGGCGGCGATGGCGGCGAACGCGTCGGCGATGGCGTATTCGAGGGCCTTCATGGGACTGGTACAAGTCCCGGTGAGCCGAGGGCTACCCCTGTTTACCGGATTTGTACTGTCGTGGTAGCGGAAGGGGTGGGTGGGAAGGACGTCGACCGCCCGCCATATGTTTCCAGGCGCCGAGCGTGGCGCATAGCGCCTCTGCACGCACGCCGGCGGCCCAGAGCACGTTGTGGGCGGCGATGCGCTCGCCCCCTGCGAGGTCGACGTGGCCGTCGCCCACCGCCTCGACCGACGCTTGCGTGCGCACCGTCATGCCCAAGCGGCGCAGCGTGTGCTCGGCTTAGCCGGACATGTCGGCAGGGAAGGTGGGCAGGATGCGCTCGCGCCCCTCGAGGAGCACGATCTGCGCCTCCTCCGGGCGGATGGCCCGGAAGTCGTGGCGCAGCGTGAGGAGCGCGATCTCGGCGAGGGCGCCGGCGCGCTACGCGCCCGTGGGACCACCGCCGATCACGGCGAACGTGAGCAGCGCCCAGCGCTCCTCGGGCGTCCGCGCCTGCTCCGCCCGCTCGAAGGCCGCGAGCACCCGGCCGCGGATCGCGAGGGCGTCGTCCAGGTCCTTGAGGCCGATGGCGTGCTCCGCCCAGTCGTCGTGGCCAAAGTACGCGGTACGGCTTCCCGGCGCCAGGATCAGCCGGTCGTACGCGAGGTCGCCCGAGCGCAGACGCACGACCTGCCGCCCAACGTCGACCCGGCGCGCCAGGGCGGAGCGGATGGGCGTGGCGACCTCCTCCGGCGCCAGGACCGCCGTGGCCGCCTGGTAGAGAAGAGGCTGGAAGAGGTGGTGGTTGCGGCGGTCGACGACCACGACCTCGACCGCCCTGCGGCTCAGGTAGCGGGCCGCCTCGAGATCCGCGAAGCCGCCCCCGAGCACGACCACGCGCTGCACCGCGAGCCCCGCCCCTCGCGCCGCCTGCG
>JAKASY010000420.1 GCA_021817625.1 Bacillota bacterium
GTGTCCCAGGCGGTGATCGTCGTCTGGTGGCCGGACGCGCGCTGGGGCACGGTCGCAAACGCGCCCGTGGCAGCCGGCTGTCTTCTCGTCCGCGCCTAGCCGCCCGCACCGGCGGTACGCCGGCTCTGCGCGTAGGCCCACAGCCCCTGGCTGTTCAGGTCCAGGTCGAACTCGAGGTCCGCGGCGCGCCAGGCCGCGGCCACGTCGGCGACGCCGGCCGCGCGCAGACGCTCCTCGACTCGGGCGCGCAGGGCGCCGCGAAGCGCCTCCGGCGTCGGCGCGGCCAGAGCCAGCTCACCCCAGGCGCGCGCCTCGTCGGCGCACGCCCGCAAGAGCGGCTCCGCCGGCTGGGCAGGGCCGAAGTGCGTGAAGTACAGCCGCTGGGGACGCCGCGCCACGAGGCGGCCGATGCTCTCCGCCATGACGTCGGGGTCGAAGCTCGGCGGCGTGGTCGTCGGCAGGTGGAAGTCCGCCGCCCCCCAGGGCGCGAGCCCGGGATAGACCACACCCGCGCTGTCGCCGGTGAACACGCCGGCGGTGGCGACGTCCTCCACCACCATGTGGTGGGGAGCGTGCCCGGGCGTGTGCAGGAGGACGAGCTCACGGCCGCCGACCGAGATGCGTGCTCGATCCTCCGCCGCCCACACCCGGGCCTCCGGCACGGGCACGAGCGCACCGAAGTACTCGTCGAAGCGGCTTCCGTACACCCCCCGCGCGCTCGCCTCGAGGCGCCCGGGGTCGATGATGTGCCGCGCGCCGCGCGGGTGGACCACGACCCGCGCCCACGGCCACATCGCAGCCAGCGCGCCGACGGCGCCGGCGTGATCCAGATGGACATGCGTCACGATGATGTAGCGCACGCTCTCCTCGTCCACGCCGAGGGCGCGCAGGCCGCCACGCAGCGAGTCGATGCTGGTGCGCGCGCCGGTCTCGATCAGGGCGGCGACACCGCCCCCGTCCACCAGATAGGCCGCGGCGCGCGCGCGCCGGCCGCGCTCGAACACGTCGACGCGGTAGATGCCCGGCGCGGCCTCGACCACGTCGACCGGCGCGCCACGCCGCGGCTCGGGTCGCATGGGCACGGCGCTCAGCTTCCCGCCGGCAGGACGATGGGCTCGAGAGCCTCGTCGTTGAGCCGGATCTCGGCGGTGATCGGCACGCCGGCGCGCACCATGGCCGACGCGCTGCAATAGCGCGTGAGCGAGAGCGTCACGGCTCGGCGAACGCCGTCGGCGGTGGCGTCGGGGCTTTCCACTTCGTAGCGCAGGCGAAGCTCCGTCCAGACCCGCGGGTGCGTGTCGCGCCGCGGCGCGCTCATGTCCACGGCGAAGCCGACAAGGTGGACACGCATCTTCTCCAGGATGGACAGGACGTCCATGGCGGAGCACGCCCCGAGGCCGCTCAGAAACGTCTCGAGAGGCTGCGCGGCCAGGCCGTCGCCACCGTTCTCCACCGTCGTATCCACGTGCACCTCGTGGCCGGAGCCGGTGTGCGCCACCAGGTGCCGGTGCCCCTGCCACACGAGGCGCGAGCGCGTCTCCGCCATCGCCGCCCCCCTCTTCGCTGACAGCCGCGCTCCCGGCTCTAGCCCCCGACCCGCACCGTGTCGCCCCTGCCCAGGGGCCGGGCGCCCTCCGCGCGCGCCAGCGCGGCAGCCATGAACGACGCGAAGAGCGGATGCGGCCGCGTGGGCCGGGAGAGGAACTCGGGGTGGAACTGGGTGCCCAGAAACCAGGGATGTCCGCGCAGCTCCGAGATCTCCACGAGCCGCCCGTCCGGCGACAGTCCGGAGGCGATCAGGCCCGCGTCGGCCAGGCGGTCGCGGTAATGGTAATTGAACTCGAAGCGGTGGCGGTGGCGCTCCTCGTCGACGCTGTCCGCGCCGTACGCGGCGTGCGCGAGGGTGCCGGGCACGAGGCGGGTCGGGTAGCGGCCCAGCCGCATCGTGCCGCCCTTGTCCGTCACCCTGCGCTGCTCGTCCATGAGCGTGATCACGGGGTCCGGCGTGGCCGGATCGAACTCGGTCGAGTTCGCCTGCTCAAGGCCGCTTGAGCGCGCTACGTCGATGACCGCGCACTGCATGCCCAGGCACAGCCCGAAGTACGGCGTACGGGTCTCGCGCGCGAAGGCGCTGGCGCGGATCTTGCCCTCGACGCCGCGCGGCCCGAAGCCGCCCGGGACGACGATGCCGTGCGCCCCTCCCAGGAGCTCGGCCTCGCGCCCGGGCTTCACCTCCTCGGAGTTGACCCACCGGATCACGAGGCGCGAGCGGGCGGCCGCCGCGGCGTGGTGCAGGGCCTCGACCACCGACATGTACGCGTCGTGCAGCGCCACGTACTTGCCGACGATCGCCACCTCCACGGTGCGCTCGGGCAGGTGCATGCGCTCGACCATGGCGGGCCAGGCGCCGTGGTCGGCCACCCGTCGGGGGAGGCCCAGGCGGTCCGTGACGAGGTCGCCGAGGCCCTGCGCGTCCAGCTGGAGAGGCACCTCGTAGGTGGACTCGGCATCGACGTTCTCGATCACGCCGGCGACCTCGATGTCGCAGAGGAGCGCGATCTTCTCCTTGAGGTCGCGCGGCAACGGGTGCTCGGTCCGGCACACGATGGCGTCGGGCTGGATGCCGATCGCCCGGAGCTCCTTGACCGAGTGCTGCGTGGGCTTGGTCTTGAGCTCGCCGCTGGCCTGCAGCTCAGGCACCAGGGTGACGTGGATGTTCATCACGTCGGCACGGCCGCGCTCGGCGCGGAACTCGCGGATCGCCTCGAGGAAGGGCAGGCTCTCGATGTCACCCACCGTGCCGCCCACCTCCACGATGAGGACGTCGGCGCCGCTGTCGTCGGCGGCCGCCTGGATGCGCGACTTGATCTCGCCCGTGACGTGCGGGATGACCTGCACGGTCGCGCCAAGGAAGTCGCCGCGCCGCTCGCGCTCGATCACGCTCTGGTACACCCTGCCCGACGTCACGTTGGCGACGCGGCCGAGGGAGACGTCCATGAATCGCTCGTAGTGCCCGAGGTCAAGATCGGTCTCGGCGCCGTCGTGGGTGACGAACACCTCGCCGTGCTGGAGCGGGCTCATGGTTCCGGGGTCGACGTTGATGTACGGGTCGAGCTTCATGGCCGATACGGAAAACCCCCGGTCCGCCAGGAGACGGCCGAGGGATCCCGCCGTGATGCCCTTGCCCAGGCCCGAGACCACGCCTCCGGTGATGACCACGAACTTGGACACGCCCGCAGGTCGCCCCCCATGTCTCCAAAACACAAAAGCCGAAGGGATCCCTCGGCCCCGTCCATTCTACGGAGGGCCGGGAAACCTTGTCAACGCGACAGGACCCGACACCCAGGCCTGAAGCGCGCGGGTATCGCTGCCAGGCAGGAGAGCCGGCAGCGCCGCGCCGGCCGACGGCAGGGAGCGTCCACGGATGGCGCGAACCCTGGCGCCGACCGCGCCGCGTATGGCAGCC
>JAKASY010000421.1 GCA_021817625.1 Bacillota bacterium
GGCCTGCTGCGCCATCGAGTTCATGGCGGTCGCCTCGCCCCGCTACGACATCGCCCGCTTCGGCTCCGAGGTGCTGCGCTTCTCGCCGCGGCAGGCCGACGTGCTCCTGGTCATGGGCACGATCACCGACAAGATGGCGCCCGTGATGCAAACCATCTACGAGCAGATGGCGGAGCCCAAGTGGGTCATCTCCATGGGGGCGTGCGCGACCTCGGGCGGCTTCTACCGCTCGTACCACGTCATGCAGGGGATCGACGAGGTGCTTCCCGTCGACGTCTACATCCCCGGATGCGCGCCCACGCCCGAAGGCATCCTGCGCGCCGTCATGCTGCTCGAGGAGAAGATCCGCGCGGGCGGCGACCGCTACCCGCGCACACCCGCCGCCCGGCCGCTGCACGCCCGCCTGGCCGACGCCTCGGTGACGCGCCTCGAGCCGCCGTCGCAGGCGCTCGTCGCGTACGCGGCGGCGCGCACGCTGGCGCGCGGTGAGCTCGCGGACGACCTGCGCACCCGGCTGGGCGACGCGCTCCTGGCCTCGGCCGACTTCCGCGGCGACCTGTCGATCACCGTGCGGTCCGAGTCGGTATTGGATGTCTGCGCCAGCCTGCGCGACGACCCGGCGTGGCGCATGGACATGCTCATGGACGTGTGCGCGGTCGACTACCTCGTGCGCCGGCCGCGCTTCGACGTCGTCTACCATCTCGCCTCGCTCGAGAGCGGCCGACGGTTGCGCATCCACGCACCGGTGGACGGCGAGCGGCCGGAGATCGACTCCGTGACGGGCGTGTGGAAGGGCGCGAACTGGTTCGAGCGCGAGGCCTACGACCTGTTCGGCGTCCGCTTCCGCCACCATCCCGACCTGAGGCGCATCCTGACCCACGCCGGCTTCGGCGACGCCCACCCGATGCGGCGGGACTACCCGCCGGGCCTGCGCCAGCCATTCGACCGGCAGAGCACCCTGCCCGAGGCGGAGCGCTCGCCCAAGGGCGAGGTGCCGCCGCTCGAGGTCCAGCCGCTCATTCTCAATATCGGACCATCCCATCCGGCCATGCACGGCACATTCCGCCTGATCGCCCAGCTCGACGGCGAGACGGTGCGCGAGGGCGACGTCGAGCTCGGCTACCTGCACCGCAACTTCGAGAAGATGGCCGAGACCCACACCTACTGGCAGACCATCCCGTACTGCGACCGCCTGAACTACGTCTCGGCCATGATGAACAGCGCGGGCTTCGCGACGGCGGTGGAGAAGCTCCTGGGCATCGACGCCCCGCCGCGCGCCCAGGCGGTGCGGCTCATCCTGAGCGAGCTCAGCCGGATCATGGACCACGCCGTGTGCATCGGCACGAACCTGCTGGACATGGGCCTGCAGAGCGACTTCTTCTACCTGTGGACCGTGCGCGAGATGATCTACGACCTGCTCGAGGAGTGCTCGGGCGCCCGCCTGAACGTGAGTTACGTGCGCATCGGCGGCCTGGCCGAAGACGTACCTGGCGACTTCGCCGAGCGCGTGCGCGCGATCCTCGCATACGCGCCCAAGGTGATCGACGACACGGACCGGCTTGTGACGCGTAACGCCATCGCCCGTTCGCGCATGAAGGGCATCGGCGCGGTCGGAAAGGCGGACGCCATCGCCTGGGGCTTCACCGGCCCGGTGCTGCGCGCCTCGGGCGTGCCCTACGACGTGCGCAAGGCGCACCCGTATTGGGGCTACGACGCCTTCGACTTCGACATCCCCGTGGGACAGCGCGGCGACGTCTTCGACCGCTACCTCGTGCGCATGGAGGAGATGCGCCAGAGCCTGCGCATCGTCGCCCAGGCGGTCGAGAGCCTGCCGCCGGGGCCGGTGGTCGTGGCCGATCGGCGCGTGGCGCTGCCGCCCAAGCATGGCGTGTACACGAACATCGAGGACCTCATGAACCACTTCAAGCTCATCATGGAGGGCATCCGGCCGCCGGTGGGCGAGGTGTACGGCATGAGCGAGGCGGCCAACGGCGAGCTCGGCTTCTACATTGTGAGCGACGGCACGGGGCGCCCCTACCGCGTCAAGGTGCGCCCGCCCTCGTTCGCCATCTACCAGGCCTTCCCGCACATGGTGCGCGGCATGATGGTGGGCGACGTCATCGCCGCCATCGGCAGCCTCAACATCGTGGCCGGGGAGCTCGACCGATGAGGGCGCTTCGGGGTGAGACACTGGCCCGCATCGACGAGGCGCGGGCGGGCGCGCCAGCCGCCGGCGCGGCCCTGCTCACGGCCCTCACGGCCGTGCAGGCGGAGCGCGGCCGGGTGGGGCCCGAGGAGATCGCCTGGCTGGCCGGCCACCTGGGCCTGACGCGCGCGCACGTGCAGGGCGTTGCGCGCTTTTACGACCGCATCAGCGCGCGCGACACCGGCCGCCACGTGATCGGCGTGTGCGAGGGCATCTCGTGCCATCTGTGCGGCAGCGAGGCGCTGGCGGAGGCGCTGTGCGCCCACCTGGGCATCGCCATGGGCGAGCGCACGCCCGACGGCCGCTACACGCTCACGCGAGTGGCCTGCATCGGCGCCTGCGACCTGGCGCCGGCGCTGCTCGTGGACGACGAGGCCTTGGGCCCGGTCGCGCCCGAGGCGGCCGGATCGATCGTGGCCGCGCTCGCGCGAGAGGAGGGTGACGATGCGGATTCTCACCGCTGAGGAGGCGCCCGCGCTTGCCTGGTCGGGCGACGAGGCGCTCAGCCGCGGCCGCTATGAGGGCTTGCGCGCGGCCCTGGCCGCCAGTCCCGCGGCGGTCGTGGCGCAGGTCACGGAGTCGGGCCTACGTGGCCGTGGCGGCGCGGGCTTCCCCACCGGCCGCAAGTGGGGCTTCCTTCGGCCGCAGCCGGGCGAGCAGGTCTACCTCCTGTGCAATGCCGACGAGAGCGAGCCCGGCACCTTCAAGGACCGCTACCTGCTCGAGCGCGACCCGCACCTCGTGCTGGAGGGCATGGCCATCGCCGCCTACGCCATCGGCGCCAGCCGGGCCTACATCTACCTGCGCGGCGAGTACGCGGCGGTCGGCAGGACGCTTGGGCGGGCGCTCGAGGAGGCCTACCGCATGGGCGTCTTCGGGCCGAGCGTGCTGGGCTCGGACTTCGCCCTCGAGGTCCACCTGCAGGGCGGCGCCGGCGCCTACATCTGCGGCGAGGAGACGGGGCTCATCGAGTCGCTCGAGGGAAATCGCGCCTACCCGCGCGTGCGACCGCCGTTTCCCGCCGTGCACGGCTTCTTGCGCCAGCCCACCGTGGTGAACAACGTCGAGACGCTAGCGAACCTGCCCTGGATCCTGCGCCACGGCCCCGCCGCCTTCGCCGCCGTGGGCACGCCCCAGAGCCCGGGCACCAAGCTTGTGAGCGTGAGCGGCCATGTGGAGCGGCCGGGCGTATACGAGGTGGAGATGGGCTACCCGCTCCAGCGCCTCCTCGAGGAGGAGGCCGGCGGTGTGTCGGGCGG
>JAKASY010000422.1 GCA_021817625.1 Bacillota bacterium
CCCGCGCCGTGTCTAGGTGAGCACGAGTCGCGACCGCGCGCTGCCCGGCACCGCCTGGCCGGCGCCGAGGCGGTCGCGCGCCCCGTACCACGCCCAGCGCAGCTCCTCGGCCAGGCGCCAGGCGCGGTAGGCGAGCGGCCGGGCCACGAGGTCGATCTCGCCACAAAAGCGCGTGTCGCCAGGCCCGAACCCCTTCTTGAACGCCCAGAGGCCGTCGGCCGGGTCCACGCGGTGGCCGATGCCACCCAGGTCGAGAAACGCCGCGCCGCGCGCGTGGGCGCGCCGGATCGCTTCCCAGTACAGGGCGGCCGCAGGGAGGAGACGGCGCGCCGCGGGGTCGGTGGCGACGAACTGCCCCCACACGACGCGCCCGAGCGCCACCATCCACGTGCCGCCCACGACGCGCCCGCCGTCCTCGGCCACGAGCAGCTCGCCGCGCCGCTCCTCCTCGTGCCAGGCCCGCCACAGGCGCGCGAAGAACTCGGGCGAGCGCACCGCGAAGTGCTTGCGCAGCGCCGTGGCGGCCTCGAGCGCGTAAAAAGCGTCGAGGTCCTCGCGCCCGCCCGTGCGCACGCGCACACCGCGCCGCAGGGCGAGCCGGACGTCGCGGCGCGTGCGCTGCTCGAAGCGGGCGAACACGTCCTCCAGGCTGCCGGCGAGCGAGATGCGCCAGACGCGCACGGGCTGCATCGCGCCCCCGTACCAGCGCGTGCGCACCGGCAGGCGGCGAAAGCCCGGACCCGAGAGGCGCTCGGCCTCTACCGCCGACCACTCCGGATCGATGCGCACCACGGCGGCGCCGCGCGCGGCGGCGCGTTCCCGCAGGAGCGGCCACAGGGCGGCCGCGGCGGGCGAGCCTGGGTCGGCCACCGGGCCGCGGTGCGCCCACCAGAAGGCCACGCCGCCGGGCAGGCGCCGCTCCACCACGCTCACCGCCGCCGCCGCCTCCCCCTCGCGCTCGAGGAGGAAGCGCAGCGGCGTCCAGCCGTCGGCCCGCTTTACCTCGCCCCACGACCAGAGCTGGAGCGGCTGGCCACGCGGGTGGCCTTCGACGAACGCGTCGTAGGCCGACCGCTCGCCGGGCGCGACGGGGCGAAGGCGCCAGGGCCCGCGGGCGCGCTTCAGGCGGGACACCTCCCGGCCTAGCCTCGCCGTCCCCGACAGGCGCTATGCCGTCCGCGGCGCTCAGGCCTCGCCCCGGTGGTGGGCTCCCTTCTGCTGGTACATCGCCTCTTCGGCGCGGCGCACGACGCGCGCCGCCTCGGCGTCGGCGCCGACGGCCATGCCCACCGAAAGGCGGAGGGGCGGCAGCTCGCTTGTGCGCTGCGCCTCGGGCATGACCGCCGCCAGGCCCGGGCGCACGCGCTCGTTCCAGCGCCGCACGGTGTCGGGCACGGTGCCGACGGCCGCCGCCACCGGATCCGCGTCCTCGCCTTCTCGGATGTAGACGAACTCGTCGCCGTACGGCCGGTAGATGAGGCCGTCGTCCGGCAGCGCGCCGAGAAGGATCTCGTGGGCGGCGCGGATGTAGTGATCGCCCATCTGGTGGCCGCAGGCGTCGTTCACGTCCTTGAGGCCGTCCATGTCCGCGAACACCGCGACGAACGGCGCGCGCGCCGTGCCCAGGCGCGCCAGCTCCTGGTCGAGGTAGACGCCGTTGAAGGCGTCGGTCATCGGGTCGGTGCGCAGCCGGAGCTCCTGCTCGAGCAGGCTCGCGGCGAGCGACGCGAACAGGACGAACGACCTGCAGCTCTCCTCGTCCGGCACGCGGCCGTCGGGCGGGTCGTCGGCCACGAGGTGGCCGAGGAGGATGCGGCGCGAGCTGTACAGGTGGGCGAGGAACGAGTCGTCGGGCTGCCAGTCGACGAACTCGCTCGCCGCCCGTCGCGACGGCAGGTAGGCGCCGCCGAGGTGCTCGGCGCCCACGTTCACGGCGCGCACGTAGTAGCAGTCGCCCCCGAGGTGGCGGGCGGAGCGCGTGAGCTCCAGGTAGCGCTCCGCCGGCGCCTCCACGCCGAGGAGCAGCTGGCGGCGCTCCTCGGGCGTCACGCCCGCGGCGCCGATCACCCGGCGCGACGAGAAGCGACGCCGGTAGACCCGCACCAGGCAGCGCTGAAACAGGCCGCTGTCGACCACGGCCTGGGCGACCACGTCCAGCTTGTCGTACAGGGCGTACGTCGTCATAAGCCGCTCGGAGGCGTGCATGTAGGCCCGGAACTGGCGCGTGAGCGCGGCCTCGTCCATGGCGCCCCTCCAAACCCATCGGCTGCCGCGAGATTCGACCGTCTCTCCCAAGTTCCTCCATAGCGCGACAACGGCGGGTGCGCGGGACATCGGAGTCGGCCACGGACACAACGCCCGCCGCCGTCTCGAAGGCGGTTAATAGTGGTCGCGGGCGGTCCCGTCCGCGCCTTGTTCCTGAGGAGGGATCCCATGCCCGTGCGCCACGGGCCGCGCCGCCTTGCCCGCCGCGCCGCCAGCGCCTGCGCCGCCCTCGGCGCGGCCGCACTGGCGGCGCTGCCATCCGCCGTCTTCGCGGCCACCTCGAGCACCGCCAGCGCCCCTTACGGCGACATCGGCTCCGCCAGCGCCCTCGCCCGCAGCGCGATCACGGCCGACGCGCGCCTGGGCATCATGACCGGCACCGCGCCGGGAAAGTTCGACCCGCAGGGGCTCGTGACGCGCGCCCAGGCGGTGCGCATGCTCGTGCACGCCCTGGTGGCGAGCCGTGCCCTCGCCGCCATGCCCACGGCCCACAGCGCGCTGCCCTACAAAGACGTCGCCAAGGGCTCGCCCTACGACCCCAGCCTCGCCCTCGCCCTCCACCTCGGCCTCCTTCCCGCCGCCACCGTCGGCACGGCGTTTAAGCCGCTTTCGCCGGTGGCGCGCTCGGACCTCGCGCTCTGGTCGCTCGCGGCGTCGCTCCAGCCGGCCGCGTCGGCGCCCGCTGATCCCTATCGCGACCTCGGCCACCTGAGCACGTCGGCGAGGGCGGGCGTGCTCACGGCCACGGGACTGGGCCTCGTGCCGCCGGCGGGCGCCCACGCATGGGATCCCAGCGGCAGCATCACGCGCGCCCAGATGGCGATCACGCTTTACCGTCTGTACAACCTGGTGACCGCCACCCTGCCCGCGTCTGTCGTCCTCACGGCCTCCGCCCCCTCCGTCGCCGTCGGCGCGGCGGACCCGGTCACGCTGTCCGTGCTGAACGCGGCCGGCAAGGCGATCGACCCCTCACGCCTCACGGCCTACAAGACCAGCTACGCATTCACCGCCTCGGGCGGCGGCGCGGCCTCCTCGGCGCAAATCCAGGGCGGAGCGTTTGAGGCCCAGACGGCCGGCACCACCGACGTCCCCACCGCGGTGGCCGGCGACCACGCCGCCAACCCGATGCACGCCAGCCCCCCCACGCCCCCCTTCCAGCTAGGGCGAACGGCCCACGCCGTCCTGACGGGCCCAACT
>JAKASY010000423.1 GCA_021817625.1 Bacillota bacterium
GGCCGCCCCCAGGGAATCGCGCTCAGCGCGAGGCTCTACCCGCCATGCCGGCCCCGGCCGCGCGTGCCGTGGTGGTCGGGCCGGTGGCCTTGGCGGCCGCGCGGTCCGTGGTGGTCCGGCCGGTGGCCGACGCCGTTACCCGGCTGGGCCGACGCGGGCAGGACCCAGACCTGGTCCGCGACGAGGCCCTGGTCGGCAAGCGCGCCCTCGGCGGCGATCGCCTCGCCCACCTGGAAGGTGGCCGTCGTGGTGCTCCCCATCTGCCCCACCGTGCTCACGGGCGTACCGGTCGGCACGGTGATCGTGAGCACGCGGTCGCCCACGACCCTGCCGGGCAGGTCCTCGCCGCGGCCGCGGCCGCGGCCCACCGGGAAGATGTGCCCGACCATGCGGCCGCGCAGCGTCAGGACGGTGCCGGTAGACGTGGTCGTGACGCTCTCGATCACACCGATCGCCGTGCGCGGGAAGAGGTAGATCACAAGCGCGTCGGTCTGGTTCGCGACGGTCGCGTCAGGCCCGACCGCCACGCGCGCCCACTCGCCCGGCGCCAGGATCGAGGTGTCCGTGCTCGCGCGGCCGAGCTGGACCTTGGTCGCCGAGGTGAGCGCGAGGTCGTAGGTCTGCCCGTCGCGCCCGGTGAGCGTCAGGCTCTGCGCCGTCACGGCCGCGATCTTGCCGACGACCATCCCGGTCGAGGGCGGCTGCGGCGGCTGGGGCGCGGCCTGGACGGTCACCGTGAACGCCTCGAACGAGCTGCTCGTGAGCGAGACGCCGCTGAGGGACACCGCAGCGCCGGCGGCGATCGTGCCGGTCACCGCAGCGTCCGGCGCCACCGTCACCGTCACCGGCCCGCCCTGGGTCGCGACGGTGAACGAGGTGCTCGTCGGGTTCGGTCCCACCGTGCCGGACAAGGTCTGGGGCGTGATGACGATGCTCGTGGCCGTGTCCACCGTCGCGCCATTCGCGCTCGACACCTGGTACTGCACGGTCACCTGCTCGTTCGGCAGGAGGTAGGCGGCGGTCGCGGCGTAGGTGCCGACGCTCACGGCGGTGCTCGAGCTGAGCATGAACGTCATGCTGCCGCTCGAGGCGCTCACCACGATCGAGGCGCCGGGCGAGACCGACGTGATGGTGCCCGTCGCCTGGTTCTGGCTGAGGCTGACCGACGTCGCCGTCAGGGTCGTTCCGACCTCGACGCCCGTCGCGCTGATCTGGGCGTCGGACACCAGCTGCGACAGGCTCGCGCCGCCCAGGCTCGTGGTGGACAGCACGGCCACCGTCACCGAGCCGCTGGCCGTGGACACGGCGAGATCCGTGACGCCCTGGCTCTGGCCCACGCTGGTGACAGTGCCGCTGACGCTCGTGGCCGGCAGGGAGATGCTTGCGGCCGTGGCGCCCGTTTGGCTCACGCTGTACGTCACGCTGGCCTGGGCGCCCGGAACGAGGTACGCGTCGCTCGCCGCCGCCTGTCCCACCGTGACCGGCGTCGAGCTCGTGTAGTTGAAGGCCAGCGTGCCCGACGACGTGCTGAGGCTGAGGACACTGCCGCTCGCCGCCGCGATCGTGCCGCTCAGCGTCGGGTAGGCGCCGCTCAGGTCTACTGCGAAGGCGGTCGCCGGCGACGATGCCCCGTTCTCCGTCAGGCTGTAGACGACCGCCCCGTCACCGAGCGCGAGCGAGGTGCCCGAGGGCGCCACGACCGCGTCCGACGCCTCCACGAAGCTGGCCGTCTGGCCGTTTGCCACGGTGGTGAACGTGGTGGGTCCGCCGAGCGCGCCCGACAGGCTCGAGACCTGGCCCATGGTGATCTGGGCGTCCATGGCGACCGACGCTGCGTCGGTGACGCCGGCGGTCTGGGTCGAGGCCGGCGTGACCTGGACCTGCTCGCCGACCGCGAGGTCGCCGACGCCGACCGCCGGCGGCGCGGAGCCGAAGCCGGCGGCGCTCAGGCTGTATGTGGTGCTCGACGTGAGGGCGAACAGAGCCGTGCCGGAGCTCTCCGACACCGCAATCTCCTCGGGCGTGGTGCTGGTCGCCGGCGTAATGGCCTGAATCGTGCCGCTGACGGTGCTCGACGCCTGGGCGCCCGCCGGCAGTGCCGGCAGAAGGGCCAGGGCGGATGCCGTGAGCACGGCCAGATAGGTGCGAGGGTTCACGAAGGTGCCTCCTTCCGGCGTCGCGTGGCGTGGCCCGGCGGCGTGCGCCTGGGGCTTCTGCCGCTCGGCCACACCCACCGTACTGCCGAAATGGGGCACCGTTATGGCAGTGGGCGGCGCTTCCAGGTCCAAGTGGCGTACCCGCCGGGACGACAGCGGCCGCGGCCGGCGCGGCGCAGACGCGCAAAGCGACCCCGCCATCCATGACGGGGTCGATTCGGCGGGCGCGCCCGTGCCGGAGACGCACGGGCTAGCGCGTGCGCCCCAGGTTGCGCTCCGCGATCTCGATCATCCGGCGCACCATCTGCCCGCCCACGTGGCCGGCCTGGCGCGTGGTCAGGTCTCCGTTGTAGCCCTCGCGAAGGTTCACTCCGACCCCGCGCGCAACCTCGAACTTGAACTGGTCGAGACCACCGCGGGCCTGCGGGACGACGTAGGTACTCCTGCTCGGCACTCCGGTCGCCTCCTCGCTCTGGATTCTGCCTATAGCATGGCCGACGGGGCGCGTCGCATCCGTTGCGCGCACGTCAAGCACCGCCCTCGGCACGCGCCGCGGAGCGCGCACGGCACGCCGGAGCGGGCCCGGCGCCGCGGGACCGCTCAGGCGCGCGCATGGCGGCTCTCAGCCGCGGGCGCGGCCTTGGTCGCCTGCGTCCGGCGGTGCGCCGCCCGTTGTCGACAGGAGGGCCAGGACCTCCTCGTCTTCCACCTGGCCGAAGCTCGCGAAGTAGAGGCTCACGGCCCGAAACGCCGGCGGCGCCTCCAGGACGACGACGCGGTCCGCGCTGCGCGCGACGAGCGCCAGCGCGCTCGTCGACGCGACCGGCGCGGCCACGGCAGCGGCGCTCGCGCCCAGACGGCGAACGCACTCGACGGCGGCAAGGGCGGTGAGACCGGTGGCGAGGCCGTCGTCCACGAGGAGCACCTCGCGGCCGGCGACCGATGAAAGCCAGTCGGCGCCGTAGCGCGCCTGCAGCCGGTCCGCCTCGCGCCGCGCCTCTTCCGCCCTGGCCCAGAGCGGGCTCGCCTGTGCCGGCGCGCCGGCCAGCACATCCGGGTTCCAAACCGGCTCGCCGCCCGCGGCCACGGCCCCGAACGCGAACTCCCGGTCGGGCGGCAGGGAGATCTTGCGCACCGCAAAGGCCCGGAGCGGCGTCGCGAGCGCCCGGGCCACGGGCGCGGCCACGGCCACGCCGCCGCGCGCGAGGCCCGCGACCAGTGGCCGCCCCGCGTGCCACGAGAGCGCCTTGAGGCGCTCACCTAGCCGCTCGCCCGCCTCGCGCCGGTCGGCGAACACGCCTGCTT
>JAKASY010000424.1 GCA_021817625.1 Bacillota bacterium
CGGTGCCGATCGCCGTGCTCTTCCTCATCTTCCAGCGGCGCTTCGTCCAGGGCTGGACGATCTCCGGCATCCAGTGACCGCGGCGCGCGCCACGCGGCGCGAACGAGAACAGGGGGGTGGCCCGTGCTGGACCACCAAGAGATGACCGCGCCGCTGGCGCTTGAGCGGCTCAAGCAGGGACTGGCGTTCGGCCTCTTCACCGCGACCGGCGACGTCGACGGCGAGCACGGCCCGGGCGGCATCTACTGTCGCGACACACGCGTGGTCGACCGCTACCGCGCGCGGCTCGCGGGGCGCGCGCTCGAATGGGTCGGCAACGAGAATCTCGACGATCGCCTGATCGTGCGCCTGCGCCTTCGCACCGCCCACGGCGAGTGGGCGTTCGTCCGCACCCTGCGCCTCACCGAGGTCGGCCTGAGCGACCACTGGCACTGGCGGGCGCCGCCCGGGGCGCAGGCGCTGCGCCTGCGCTTCGAGATCGGCACGCGCTTTCGCGACATCTTCGAGGTGCGCGGACTCCGCCGCGCCCGGCGCGGCCGCCTGGAGCGCGCCGCGGACGGGCGGGCCGTGCGCTATCGCGGCCTCGACCGGCGCCTCTACAGCCTGCGCCTGAGCGGCCGCCGCCTGGGCGACGCGGGCCCAGCGCGCACTGTCGCCCTGCCCGGCGCAGCGCGCCGCCGCCAGGGCACGTTCACCGTGCGCATGTCGTGGCGCACCGGAGGCGCACGCCGGGGCGAGCGCGCCGACGGGGCGGATCTCCAGCTGCCGCAGCTGCAGTCGAACGACGTCACCTGGGACGCGGTCTGGGCGCGCTCGGCCCGCGACCTCAGGATGCTCGCGGCCGACCTGGGCCATGGGCCGGTGCTTCTCGCGGGCCTGCCCTGGTTTGCCAGCCTGTTCGGCCGCGACGCGATCCTGAGCGCCCTCCTGCTCCTGCCGCTCGCGCCGGACGTGGGACGCGCCACGGTCGAGACCCTGGCCGCCCTGCAGGGCACGCGCACGGATCCCTGGCGCGAGGAGGCCCCCGGCAAGATCCTGCACGAGCGTCGCCTGGGAGAGATGGCGCGTACGGGCGAGGTGCCGTTCGGGCGCTACTACGGTGCCGTGGACGGAACGGCACTGTTCGTTACGCTGCTCGTGCGGACCTGGCGCGCGCTCGCGGACGACGGCTGGCTCGCCAGGAACGAGGCGGCGCTGCGCGCGGCCCTGCGGTGGATCGACGCGAGCGCCCGGGCCGATCCGGCGCTCGGCCTGTTCCGCTTCGCCCCGAGCGCACCGGGCGGCCTCGTGGTGCAGTCGTGGAAGGACTCGGCCGACTCCATGGTGCACGCCGATGGCTCGCTCGCGCCGCCGCCGCTGGCCGTGGCCGAGGTGCAGGGCTACGTCTACCAGGCGATGCGCGCCGGCGCCCTCGCGCTGAGCGCCCTCGGCGACTGGGAGGCGGCGCTGCGGCTCCGGCGCCAGGCGCGCGACCTGCGCGCCCGCTTCCACCGCGCGTTCTGGCTCGGCCCCGAGCGTGGCTACGCCATGGCGGTCGACGGCCGCGACCGCGCCCTCGCCGTGGTCAGCTCCGACCCGGGCCAGTGCCTGTGGAGCGGCATCGTGCCGCCGGCCTGGCGCAGGGCGGTGAGTGCGCGCCTCATGGCGCCCGACCTGTTCAGCGGCTGGGGGCTCAGGACGCTCGCGTCGTCCGCGGCGGCGTTCGACCCGCTCGGCTACCACCGCGGCGGCGTCTGGCCCCACGACACCGCCCTCGCGGCCATCGGCATGTACGCCGCGGGAGAGGCGCGCGACGGCGAGCGCCTCGCGCGTGCCCTGATCGAGGCGGGGGCGGCGCTCCCCGGCGGGCACCTGCCGGAGCTGTTCTCGGGCGCCGAGCGCGTGCCCGGCCAACCGCCCGAGCCCTATGCCCGGGCCTGCGTGCCGCAGGCTTGGGCGGCGGCGGCGCCGTTCGGCTGCCTTGCCGCGATGCTACATGTGCGCGTCGACCGGCGGCGGCGCCTCGTGCGCGTCGATCCCCGCCTCGGGGCAGGGCTCAGCGATGTCTGCCTGGGGCCGATCGCCGTGCCCGGCGGCGCGCTCGTCGTGCGCGTGGCCGCGGGCGGAGCCGCGCTCGAGCAGGCGCCGCCGGGGTGGCGGATCGCGGTGGTACGCCGTGTGCCTGGGATCGGTGGCGCCTAACCGCCGCCTGGCGTGGTCGCAAGGCCGTACCGGCGGCGCCTCTTGCTTGACAGTCCATAGCGCGCGACGTAGGGTGAACCTGCCCGCGCCTCGGTGCGGGTGCGCCTTAGGCGCAGCTTGCGGCACGGGCCAGAAAGGGGGGGTTCTCGCAATGCAGATGGTGCTTACGTCGGAGGCGGAGGCGCAACTGCGCGAGATCCTTGCCAAGAGGAATGCTCAAGACACCTTTGTCCGCGTCGCGGCGCAACCGGCGTGCGGCTGCGGCCGCATCGGCTACTCGATGGGTCTTGAGCAGGGGCCGGGCGCTGAGGACGAGGTCGTGGAGGTAGGCGGCCTGCGCTTCGTCGTGGACCCGGGCAGCCGGGAGTACGTCGACGGCGCCGAGATCGGCTACAACAGCGAGCTCGTCGGCGGCGGCTTCACCATCGAGAGCCCAAACACCCCGTCGGGCTGCGGCTGCGGGGGACACTAGGCAAGGCTTCGCCCCGATGGGGCACGCGGGCCGGGGAGCGATCCCCGGCCCGTCCCTTTTCTTGCCCTTCGCTCAGTGGGGGCCGCGGTCGGCGGGCCCGTCCGCCGCCGGCGGGGCGCGTCGAAGCCGGCTCAGCTCGGCGCCGTCGAAGCGGTAGAGCGCGCCGCAGAACTGGCAGCGCAGCTCGGCGCCGTCGTCCTCGTCGATCATCTCGTCGAGCGCCTCGCTGCCCAGGGATGCGAGGAGCCGCGCCGTGCGCTCGCGCGTGCAGGTGCATTGCCAGCGCGCCGGCGTCTCGCGCACGGGCGCGTGGTCGATGCCCTCGACCAGCCGCACGACGAGCGCGCGCGCCGTCATGCCCTCGGCCACGCGGCTGCTAAGCGGCGCGATCGCCTCGATCGCCGCCTCCACGCGCGCCAGGGTGTCCGCGTTGCCCTCGGGCAGGCGCTGCACGAGCAGGCCGCCGGCGCCGACGACCGTGCCGCCGCTGCCCACCCGCACGCCAACGGCGACCGCCGACGGGATCTGCAGGGAGGTGCTGAGGTAGTGGGCGAGGTCCTCGCCGATCTCGCCCGACACGAGCGGCACGCTGCCCGTGTACGGCTGGCCCGCGCCCGTGTCGTGGCTGACGTGGAGCACGCCCGCGTGCCCCACCGCCCTGCCCACGTCGAGCTTACCCTGGGCGTTGGGCGGCAGCATCACGCGCGGGCGCTTCACGTAGCCGCGCACGTCGCCCTCCGGCGAGGCGTCGGCCACGACGCCGCCGAGCGGCCCGTCGCCGAGCAGGCGCAGGGTGAGCCGCTCC
>JAKASY010000425.1 GCA_021817625.1 Bacillota bacterium
CCGCCTCGAGGGCGGCCGCGACCGTGCGGTCGTGTACGACGCGCTCCAGGACCCGGCCTACTGCCGGCTCTTGTTGGAGACCATCGTCCGGCGCCGGCGCCTGCACGGCGACCAGGGCGTCCTGGCTGGCGTGCCGGTCACGGGCCTCAGGCGGGTCGCGGGAGAGACGATGCTGGGCGCCGAGCCCGCCTTGGCTCAGGCCGAGCAGAGCAACAGCTCGGTGCTGTTCGGCGACCTCAGCATCCTCAAGGTCCTGCGCCGCCTGGAGAGCGGACCGCACCCCGAGGCGGAGATCGGACGCCTGCTCAGCGAGCCTGGCCGCTTCGGCCACAGCGCGCCGCTCGAGGGCACGCTCGAGTACCGCGTGGGCGATAGCGCGGCCACGGCGGCCATCGTCTTCGGCTACGTCCCCAACCAGGGCGACGCGTGGGAGGTGTACGGCGCCGAGCTGCGCGAGATGTACGACGGCCTCGGCGGGGCGCAGCCGGATCCCGCGCTCGACCTCGGCGCGGGCCTCCTGCCGTGGCACCTCGGCGCGCTCGAGCCGCCGCCCGCCCTCGTCCAGCGCGCTGGCGCCGGCCTTGAGCGCGCCCGCCTCCTGGGCCACCGCACGGCCGAGCTCCACGCGGCCCTTGCTCGCCCACCCCTGCCGCCGGCCTTCGCTCCCCAGCCGTTCACGCCCCTCTATCAGCGCGCGCTGCACCAGTCGCTGCGCAACCTCCTGGCCGCGACCCTGCGCGACCTCTCCCAGGCGCGGCGCGCCATGCAGCCGCAGGTCGGCGCCGCGGCCGACGTGTTCGCCGACGCCTCCCGCCGCCTCGACGCCCGCGTCGAGGCCGCGCTTGCCGCGCCCCTGCACGCTCGCCGCCAGCGCATCCACGGCGACTTCCATCTTGGACAGGTGCTCGTCAGCGGCTCAGACCTCGTGATCATCGACTTCGAGGGCGAGCCGGCCCGCCCCCTGGCCGACCGACGCGGGCTCTCCTCGCCTCTGCGCGACGTCGCCGGCATGCTGCGCTCGTTCCAGTACGCCGCCTGGACCCCCATCCTCGAGCGAGCCGATGTCGACCAGCGGCCCCTGCGGCTCTGGGCCGACGCCTGGGCGCGCTTCGCCTCCGCCGCCTACCTGCAGGGCTACGTCGAGGCGGCCGCCGAGACGCTGGACCTGCTTCCCGGCATGAACGCGCTCGAGGCCCTGCTCGAGGTGCATCTGCTCGAGAAGGCCCTGTACGAGGTGCGCTACGAGATCGCCAGCCGGCCGCGCTGGCTCGAGGTGCCGCTCACGGCCCTCCTGACCGTGCTGGGCGAGCTGCCCGCACCCTTGGGCGCACCGCCGGTTTGACCGCTACCGCGGCCTGTGGCAGGGTGGAGCAAACCATCGCGGGCGGTGCGGCCGGTGCACGTCGCCGCTCGACCCGCGGTGCAGAGCGAGGAGGGGGAGCCACGGAGGCACGCCCGCCGACGGCGGAGGACCTCTACCTGTTCAACGAGGGAACCCACACCCGCCTGTACCGCTTCCTGGGCGCCCATCCCGCCCCGGGCGGCGATGGCACGCGCTTCGCGCTCTGGGCGCCGAACGCCGTCGCGGTGTCCGTGATCGGCGACTTCAACGCCTGGCGGCCGGGCGCCACGCCCCTCAGCCCGCAGGGAGAGAGCGGCGTCTGGGCCGGTGAGGCGCCGGGCGTCGGACCGGGCGCGCTCTACAAGTACCACGTGGTCTCGCGCTCCGCCGGCCACGAGGCCGACAAGGCCGACCCGGTCGCCTTTGGGAGCGAGCCGCCTCCCCGCACCGCCTCCCGCGTCTGTGACCTCTCGTACGCCTGGGGCGACGGGGAGTGGATGGCCCGTCGTGGCGAGCGCCAGGGCCTCGAGGCGCCGATCAGCGTCTATGAGGTGCACCTTGGCTCGTGGCGGCGCCGGCCGGAGGAGGGCGACCGGCCCCTCTCGTACCGCGAGATCGCACCGCTCCTCGCCGACCACGCCAGCGCCCACGGCTTCACGCACGTCGAGCTCCTGCCTGTCACCGAGCACCCCTTCTACGGCTCCTGGGGCTACCAGACCACGGGCTACTTCGCGCCCACGGCGCGCTACGGCGACCCCGCGGACCTCAAGTTCCTCATCGACCACCTGCACCGGCGCGGCCTCGCCGTCTGGCTCGACTGGGTGCCGTCGCACTTCCCCGCGGACGCGCACGGGCTGGCCTACTTCGACGGGACCCACCTATACGAGCATCAGGACCCCCGCCTGGGCGTGCACCCGGACTGGGGCAGCCTCATCTTCAACTACGGCCGTCGCGAGGTGCAAAGCTTCCTCCTGTCGAGCGCGATGTTCTGGCTGGACGAGTACCATGCGGACGGCCTGCGCGTGGACGCGGTGGCCTCCATGCTCTACCGGGACTACTCGCGCCGGCCGGGCGAGTGGCTGCCGAACGTCCACGGCGGGCGCGAGAACCTCGAGGCGGTTGCCTTCCTGCGCCGTCTGAACGAGGTCGTGTACGGCTCCGCTCCCGGCGTGCAGACCATTGCGGAGGAGTCCACCGCCTGGCCCCTCGTGTCGCGCCCCACCACGTCGGGCGGCCTCGGCTTCGGCTACAAGTGGGACATGGGTTGGATGCACGACACGCTCGCCTACATGGCACGTGAGCCCATCCACCGCAGCCACCACCACGGCGACATCACGTTTCGCTCCGTCTACGCCCACTCGGAGAACTTTGTCCTGCCCCTGTCCCACGACGAGGTCGTGCACGGCAAGGGCTCTCTCCTGGGCCGCATGCCCGGTGATCGCTGGCAGAGGCTCGCCAACCTGCGCCTGCTGCTGGCGATGATGTGGGCGCAGCCGGGCAAGAAGCTCCTGTTCATGGGCGGCGAGTTCGCCCAGGAGCGCGAATGGGCGCACGAGCGCAGCCTCGACTGGCACCTCTTGGACGATCCCGGCCATGCCGGCGTGGCACGCCTCGTCGCCGACCTGAACGCGCTCTACCGGGACAGGCCGAGCCTTCACGTGGGCGACGCGCGCCCGGAGGGCCTGGCGTGGGTCGTCGGCGACGACAGCCCCCAGAGCGTGTACGCGTTCCGCCGCCGCCAGGGCCCGGACGACCCGGGCGTGCTGTGCGTGTTCAACTGCACGCCGGTGGTGCGCCACGCCTATCGCGTGGGCGTGCCCCTCCCGGGCCTGTGGCGCGAGATCCTGAACACCGACGCCGGCGCCTACGGCGGGAGCGGCGTGGGAAACCTCGGCGGCGCCGCCACGGAGGCCGTCGCGGCACACGGCGAGGCGCATTCCCTGTCGCTCATCCTGCCGCCGCTCGCCGCCGCGTACCTGGCCCCGGCCTGAGCCCAGCCGCTACAGGCCGCGCAGGCTCACGGCCAGCCAGGCCGCCTGCCAGAGCCGAAGGTCGGCGTCCACCACCGCCCGGCCTATGAAGCGGCCGCGCCCGCCGTAGCACGGCCGAACGAGAT
>JAKASY010000426.1 GCA_021817625.1 Bacillota bacterium
AACGGCCCGGCCGTGACGCGGGCCTCGACGTCGAGCTCCGCGCTGTGGGCGAGCGCCTTGCCGCGGCCGACCAGGGGGTCCAGCACACTGGCCGGGGCGATCGGGACGAACAGGGCCGAGCGCAAAAACGCCGGGTCCGGACGGCTCAAGTCGATGGACACCGTGCGGGCGCCCGCGGCCGTGGCGGCGGTCATCGCCCGGAACACCGCGAAGTACGGCGAGTGGTCGCGCCGGTCCGCCATCGCGTTGAACGTCGTCGCCACATCTCGCGCGGTCACACTCTGGCCGTCGCTCCACTTAAGCCCGCTCCGAAGCAGGACATCGATCGCGAAGCCCTTGTCCACGACCGACCACGACTTGGCAAGCAGAGGCTGGGGCGCGCCGCCCGGCGAGAGCGTGGCGAGCGACGGATAGAGCATGGCGACGATCGCGCGGCCGTAGCTGTCGCTTGCCAGGATCGGGTTGATGCTCGCCGGGTTCGCGATGATCGGCACCGTCACGGCGTCGCGCAGGACGGGCTCCGCGCCGCCGGCGGCCACGCCCGGCGCGGCGCCGAGAACGGACGCAAGGAGGGTCAGGGCAAGGAGTGGGGCAGCGCCGCGGGCGCGAAGCGTGGCGTTCATGGCCATCGGTCACCGCCTTCCGGGCGCCGGACGCGGGGGCGCCAGGGGGCTCCAAGTGTCCCCTGGCGCCCGCCGGCCGCCGCCTAGTTGTAGTGAATGCGGGGATCGGCGACGCCGTACAGAAGGTCGGCCACCAGGTTGCCGAGGATCGTAATCGTGCCGACAATCATCGTGATGCCCAGGAGCGTCGGGTAGTCGCGCACGTTGGCCGCGTTCCAAAATAGCAGGCCCATGCCAGGGTAGTTGAAGACCTCCTCGACGATCAGGGCACCGGCGATCAGGCCCGGTACCGAGAGGCCGAACAGGGTAATCATCGGCAAAAGCGAGTTGCGCAGGGCGTGCAGGACGACGACCGCGAACTCGCCCACCCCCTTCGAGCGCGCCGTGCGCGTGTAGTCCATGTCGAGGGTGTCGACGACCGACGCCCGCATGAACCGCGACCAGTTGGCCACCGAGAGCAGGACCAGGCACGCCACCGGCAGGATCAGGTGGCCGGCGATGTCGGAAAACGACGGCACGGTCTGCAGGGGGTTGGCGATGCCGCCCGTGGGGAACCAGCCGAAGTAGATGGCGAAGACCTGGATCATGATGATGCCCAGCCAGAAGCTCGGCATGGAGTAGAAGAGGTAGTTCACGACCGTGAAGGCGTGGTCGAACCAGGTGTTGCGCCAGTACGCCTGGGCGGTGCCCAGGACGATGGCGAAGATGTGCGCGATGGTCACGGCCAAGGCGACAAGCACCAGCGTATGGGGCAGGTTCTGCCAGATGAGGCTCCACACCGGCACGCTGTACTCGTAGGAATAGCCGAGGTTCAGGTGGAGAAGGTTCCACGCCCAGAGCACGTACTGCACGACAAGCGGCTTGTTCAGGCCGAGCGAGGCGGCCAGGGCGGCGGCCCGCTGCGCGGTGTAGTGGGTGCCGAGCATCGCCTGCACGGGACTCCCCGGGACGATGTGGAGCAGGAGAAAGGTGACCACGCTGACGCCGAACAGGGCGGGAATGGACTGGATGATCCTTCGCACAACGTAGCGGACCATGGCGACGCGCCTCCTTTCCTAGTCCGTCTACCGGATGCGCGTGTCGAACGCGACCGTGAGACTGTCGCCGATGAAGTTCACGCCCAGTTCGGCCATGAGGATGCACAGCCCGGGCGGGTAGATGATCCACCACGCGTTGATGAACATGTAGTTCGAGGCGTCCGACAGGAGCGCTCCCCAGTTCGGTGCGGGCGGCGGCAGGCCAAGCCCGAGAAAGCTTAGGGTGGCAAGCGTCAGGATGGCGTTGGCGACGCTGAACGTGCCCGCCACCAGCACGACCCCGAGGAAGTTGGGAAACAGGCCCTTGGCGATCAGGCGCCATGTGCCGGCGCCCGCCGCCCGCTGCGCCTCGATGAACTCCTTCTCCCGGAGCGACAGAACCTGGCCGCGCACCAGGCGGCTCACGCCGAACCAGCTCAGGATTGCCAGGATGCCGACGAGAAGGAACGCGCTTGGCTGGAAGGTGGCGTCCAGGAAGAGGAGGAGGAACAGGCCGGGGATCGACAGGAGGATGTCAACGATACGCATCATCAGGGTGTCGACGACGCCGCCCGCCAGGGCGCTCACCGTGCCGTACAGCGTGCCGATGACCATGGAGATCGCCGCCGCCGCGAAGCCGACCTCGAGCGAGGTCTGGCCGCCGTACATGACGCGCGACAGGTAGTCGCGGCCGAGGCCGTCCGTGCCCAGCGGATGCAGCCACGAAGGCGGTGCATTCGTCAGAAGGATGTTCTGGGCGAGCGGGTTGTCGCGCCAAACCAGCGGTCCCACAAAGCTGAACAGCACGAGGAAGGCCACGAACGCTACGCCGGTGAAGGACAACTTCTGGCGCCAGAACCTTCGCCAGATGCGGTTGCTTGTGGCCTCGGTCAGCGCGTCGTCGCGCGCTGGCTCCACAGCCGGCTGAAGCATCGGTTGCATGTGCCTGCTCCTTTCGCGCTCGGACCGCGCAAGCTGCGCCCGAACGGTCCGATCCACCAAGGCCAAACGGGGGAGGTGCCGTCGCCGACGTCCCAGCCATGCGGCTGCCGGGATCGCGTGCCGCGTCGAACACGCCGGAGCGGACCGCCGCAGGCCCCGTTCCCGCCCGACCGCCGCCGCGCCACCGCATTCGTCACAAGGCGCGTAGCGATTCGTCTCCAAGGCCCGTCAACCCTTCCTGCGACGGTGGCCTGGACACAATTGCCCGCCCCTTGACACGGCTGGCAGCCGCTCTATGCGCGCGGCACCAGGGGCGACCGGGGGCCGGACAGCGGCAGCGCGGGCGCGGATCGCGAGCGGGGGTGCCGACCCAGGTCGGCACCCCCGGCGGAAACCAAACGGCTCTCGATCGGCCGCGACTACTTCACGTAGAAGTACTGGGCCAGCATGCCGTTCGTGACGCTGTCCATGGTGTAGGACGAGACGCCGCCGATGTTCGGCGCCACCTCCGCGTCGCTCCAGATGCTTGGCAGGAACAGCGCCGGCAGCTCCTTGGCCGTGTACTCGAAGTACGCGAACATACGCTGCTGCGTAACGGCCGGGCTCGGCGACGGCTCGGTCGTGAGGTTGATGAGGTGGTTCTCCTCCGCGTTGTTCCAGCCGTTCTCGTCGAGGTCCTTGTTCTCGTAGAACAGGGTCTCGCCGGAGGGGTAGCCGCCGCCGTACACGAGCGAGATACCGCCCACCATCTCCCACTTGCTGGGGTCGGGCAGGTCGCCGACCAGGGTCGCGAAGGGCGTGGGCTCGAGCGTCACCTGGATGCTTCAGTTGGTCCTGCCGGCTGGGAGGAGCGTCTGCTCCGCCTTGGGGGCGAT
>JAKASY010000427.1 GCA_021817625.1 Bacillota bacterium
AAGGTGGCCCGGTTGAGCGCACGCGCGGAGGTGGCCATGCGGCTAGTTTCGCCCCGGCCCACCCAGTCCCCCTCGCGGCCCCCCTGGAATGCGCCGTCATCGCGGCTGTGCGGGAGCGGCCATCCTGCCCCGCGGGCTCCATGGCGGGCACGCCGGCCATGCTGCTGGTCCTCATCGGACCGACCTGGATGCTGGTCGCCACGGCGGCCGGCCTGGCCGCAGCCGCCCTCGGCGACCTCGGAGTGCACTCGATGACGGCCGAGCTGACGAGCTTCGACCAGAAGATGGGCGCCCTTGCGCTCGGCCCGCCCGTGACCCGCGGCTGGACGCGTTGGGACATGCGCCTGTGCGCCCTCGGGGCCGTGCTCCTGGTCACGTTCGGCGAGTGCCAACTCGGCCTCGCGGGGGTCATCGACTGGGCCACGGTGACGGCCGGCGCGATGATCACTGCCCTGTCGCTCCTGCCGGGCTTTGCGGCGCGAGCGTGGTGGTGGGAGCACGACGACGGACCACCCGGGGCCGCGCCCGGTTCGAACGCGCCTCAGAGTCCCTCCGCCGGGATCTGAGCGCCACGCACAGGCCGGCAGCACGATCGACGCCTCCAGCCTTGGGGCCCTGCGGCGGCTTGCCTCGCCTGTGCGCGCCTATGCCCTACCCGTGAAGCGGAACGCCCGGCACCACGCGGTCGGCCTCCATCTCGCCGAAGTGGTCGAAGAACAGCGGCGTGTACGCGTACAGCGCGGGCGAGCCGCCGGTGTGCACGAAGAGCACCTTGGCGCCGCGCTCGAAGTAGCCCTCGCGCACGAGCCCGATCAGGCCCGCCATGGCCTTGCCGGTGTAGACCGGGTCCAGCAGGATGCTCTCCGTCCGGGCTGTGAGCTCCACCGCCTCCACCATCTCCGGCGTCGGCAGGGAGTAGCCGGGGCCGACGTACTCGTCGAAGCACGTCACCGCGGAGCGGGGGATGGGCTCCTCGAGCCCCACGTGCAGGCGCTCGCGGTTGGCGAGGTTGAAGATCGTCTCCTCCTGGCGCTCCTTCGGGTAGCGGACGTTGATGCCGACCACCGGAATCTTGGCGTTCGTCCCCCACATGCCGCACAGAAGGCCGGAGTGGGTGCCGCCGCTGCCGCTGGCGCAGACGATGGCGTCGAACGCGACGCCCATGTCGAAGCTCTGGGCCAGGAGCTCGTCCGCGCAGGCCATGTAGCCGAGCGCGCCCACCTCGTTCGAGCCGCCGCCCGGGATGATGTACGGCCGCAAGCCCTCGTGGCTCAGGCGGTCGGCGACCGCCTGCATCGTCTCGTCCATGTTCGTGCCGACGGGCACCACCGTGAGGCCGCTCACACCCAGGAGCCGGAACAGGAAGTTGTTGCCGCTCGCGGTCGGGTCGTAGCTCTTGGGTACGCGCTCCTCGAGGACGAGGTGGCACCTGAGGCCCTCCTTGGCGCACGCGGCCAGGGTGAGGCGGCAGTGGTTCGACTGCACGGCGCCGCAGGTGATGACGACATCGGCGCCTTTGGCCATGGCGTCCGCCATGAGGAACTCGAGCTTGCGCGTCTTGTTGCCGCCGCCGGCGAGGCCGAGCATGTCGTCGCGCTTCATGTAGATCTCGGGCCCACCCAGGGCCTTCGTCAGGCGCGGCAGGTGCTCGATCGGCGTCGGACCGGCCGTGTAGCGCCGGCGCGGGAACTTGGCCAGGTTCACGATGCAACCCCCCAACGGTTGGTGCTGTGCGGTCCCGCTCGTGACAAGCCAGTCATTCCGTAGTCGGGTGCGCCGCACCTCCCCCCTTACGACACGGATCCCGATCCGGGGGCGCTAGGCGCCACCAGCCACGCAGGCGTGCGCGCGGCGCCGCGGTCGGAGGTCAAGGGGCCGCCGTGCAGAACCACCCGAGCGTGAAGCCGCCTTCGCCCCCGGAGGCGGCCCGGTCTCGCGGGGAGGCGGCGCGGCTTGAGCATCGGCATTGTGGTTGCGGGCGCCACCGGTTGGGCGGGTCGGGCGGTGGCGCGCGCGGTCGTCGGGTCTCCGGACATGCGTCTCGTGGGCGCGGTGGCGCGCCGCTCGGCCGGCCAGGACTGCGGGCTTGCGCTGGGGCTCGACGCCATGGGGCTGACCGTCGCCCCCTCGGTGGGCGAGGCGCTCGAAGGCGGCGCCGACGTGCTCGTCGACTACACGGCGCCGGACGCGGTGAAGGCCCACACGCTCGAGGCCCTGGGGCGGGGCGTCGCGGTCGTCGTGGGCACGTCCGGACTGACCGCCGCCGACGTCGGGGAGATCGACCAAGCCGCCCGTCAGGCCGGGCGCGGCGTGATCGCGGCGGGCAACTTCTCGCTCACGGCCGCGCTCGCCAAGCACTTCGCGCTCATCGCCAGTCGCCACATCCCGTCGTGGGAGCTCATCGACTACGCGGACGCAGCCAGGGTCGACGCGCCGAGTGGCACCGTGCGCGAGCTGGCCGAGGAGCTCGGCCGGATCCGCGCGCCGAGGGTGGACGTTCCCGTCGACCAGACCTTCGGCTCTCCCCAAGCCCGCGGCGCGGGGATCGCTGGCACCCAGGTGCACTCGCTGCGCCTGCCGGGCTTCGTCATCTCGTTCGAGGCGATCTTCGGCCTGCCGGACGAGCGGCTGACGATCCGCCACGACGCGGGCGGCGGCGCCGAGCCGTACGTGGCCGGAACGCTCCTGGCGGTGCGACGCGTGGGTGGTGTCGTCGGCCTGTTGCGTGGCCTGGACCGCCTGGTCTTCGGCGCGGACGCGGGCGATTGAGGCTGCGTGCCCGACCGCTCCTCGATCGCTCGCGGCGCCGTTTGCCGAACCGCGAGGAGGGTCTGGGGTGACCGCGATCCGCACGGGCCTGGAGCGCGTGCTCGACGAGAACCCGGCCTGGCTCCGGGGGCGGCGGGTGGGCCTTCTCACCAACCACGCCGGCCTCGACCGCGATCTCAGGCCTGGCCGCTCGCGCCTGCAGGCCCTGCCGGGCGTGCGACTGGAGCGCCTCTTCTCCCCGGAGCACGGGCTCTATGGCGACGCCCCCGACCGCGCGGCCGTCGACGACGCCCGCGACCCGGCCACGGGCCTGCCGGTGGTCAGCCTGTTCGGCGCGGCGCGCGAGGCCAGCATCGTGACGACGGACATGGTGGCGGGCCTGGACCTCGTGCTCGTGGACCTGCCGGACATCGGCAGCCGCTACTACACCTACCCGGCCACCGGCCTCGCCCTCCTGGCCGCCTGCGCGCGCGCCGGCGTGGAGATGGCCGTGCTCGACCGGCCGAACCCGCTGGGCGGCGCCGTCGAGGGGCAGCGCGCCCCGGCGCCCGACCACCGCTCGCTCGTGGGCGCGCTGCCCGTGCCCATGCGCCACGGCCTGACGATCGGCGAGCTCGTGCGGCTGGGCGCGGCCGCGACCGGGCTGGGCGATGGCCTCCGCGTGGTGGCCGTGGACGGC
>JAKASY010000428.1 GCA_021817625.1 Bacillota bacterium
CGAGCAGATCGTTGCGCTCGGCAACGACGATGCCGGCCAGCGTCAGGCGCGGCCCCGTGACGTAGACGGCCGGCGCCGGCGGAAGGCCCACGGGCGGCTCGGGCCAGGGAGGCGCAACGGCCCAGACCGCATCGAAGCGGCTCGCGTCCGCGACGCCGGTGAGGGTCAGCTCCTCGCCCACGGCCGGCCCCCCGCCCCCGCCCAGCACGGACACGCCCGGAGCGAGCGACGCCGGGAGAATGGCGCCGTCGACCGAGACGCTCATCCGCCCGCGGGCGATCGCCGTCACGACGCCGTGAACGCTCCGCGCGGCAGCCGCCGCGTACACCACGCGCGCGCTACTTTCCGGCCCGGACAGCGCGACCATGACCGGACGCCCGACCGTCAGGACCGCGGCGGTCGCGTCATAGGCGCCTGCCGCGAAGCGGGCGGACGCGGCGAGGCGGATGGTCTGGAGGCCCCGCGCCGTTCGAAGCGTCAGCCGCCCACCGCCGCTCGCGGCCACGCTGCCCGTGACGATCCTGAGCGGGGTGGCGCCAACGGGAGCGAAGGAGACCGCCACGAGGGCGTGGCCGTTCCACGCGCCCGTCACGGCCACGAGCCGGCCCGCCCGGCTCCTCGGCGGCGCCAGGCCCGACGCCGCCACGAGCGGCAGGCGGTCGCCCATGCCTTCCACGGCCATCGCCCGGGCGCCGCCGGTCCCGCGCCCGGCGACAAGGCGGCCCACGAGGGTGGTGGGACTGACGTCGATCGACGTCACGACGAATCCGCCCGGCGCGAGCGGGCCGCTGGCCGGCCCGTCGTGGACGGCCACCGTCATGCCGGGAGCGAGGAAGCCAGCCCCGACCTCGCGGCCGCCAAGCCGCACCGGTGTGGCGTCCGAGTAGGCGAAGGCGTACATGCCGCCGTCGCCGCGCACCCAAAGGAGGCCGTCGAGCGCCAGCGCGACCGTGCCCGTCACGGCCGGGCCGGCCGCGCCCATGTCGACCCGATAGGCGACGAGACTGCCGAAGGGAATCGCGCTCATGGCGTCGTCGCGCAGGTTCAGGAGGCCGTACACGACGCCCGGCGCCTGCGTGCCGGGCGCGGTGGCCAGGGCGCCATGCACCTGTGCCCCGGCGGGCGCGACCGCCGTCTCGCCGGACGCCGCCGTCACGCTCCTGAGCCCGTGACCGGTGGCGAACGCCCGCAGTTCGGAGGCGAAGGCGGCGCCGTCCACCCACAGGCGCGACGCCACGGCCTGCCCACGGGCGGAGGCGGTCGCGAGCACGCCGACGGTCAGGCCCGCTTGCACCGCGGCGCACGGGATCGCCGGGCCGCCAAGGCCGAGGCCCGGCGCCGCCAGGCGGCAGACGGCGGCGGAAGGCACCTCCACCCGCAGCGGTGCGGCCGGGGCGGCGGCGGTGGCGAGCGCGACGAGTATGCCTCCGTGGCCGCTTGCAACCGATACGACCGACCCCTGGAGGCGCTCCAGGCTTGCCGTCGCCGAGCCCGCGGGCGAGGAGGCGATCAACGCGGCGAGGGAGGCAGCTGCGAACCCGCCCGCGCGCAGCGCTTGGCGGGTCACCCGCTTGCGCCTCCCCCGCTCGGCGCCGCGCCGTCCCCAAACGGCACGCCGGGCAGGCCGAACAGGCCCGCGGCGGGCTGCCAGCCTGCCGCCGTGAAGCGCCAGACCGTGGGTGCCGAACCAACGTACTCCCCGTCAAAGAAGGCGTCCTGCAGGGTCACGAGCAGCGAGCCCGCATCCTCCGGCACGGACTGGGGGAAGACCAGGCGGGCCATCGTGCCGCGGCGGTGGACCGCCGAGGGCACGTAGGCCGTGCCATCCGTGACGATGGCGAAGCCGTCCGTGGACGCCCGGCCGTACAGCTCCGGCAGGCGGAGGTCGACCTCCGTGGGCGACGGCTGGGACGCGGCCAGGACGGCCGGCCCGAAGCTGGCCTGCAGCGTCGCGAGCGGACCGATGGCGCCGTCGGCATCGATCGCCGCCACGCCGTAGACGTACGTCGGGCCGACCAGGAGGTCGTCGCGGTCGATGTACGACCCGCCGCCGCTCGCGTCGGCGGGCACCTCGGCGAGCGCCTGCTCGCCCGATGTCGCGGGGCCCAGGGAGCCGGTGCCGCGGTACACGACGTAGCCGATCGGCCGGTCCGCGCCGGCGGGGGCGGGCCAGGTGAGGCGCAGACCTGGCCCGAACCCGAGCCCGCCGGGGCCCCGGAAGTCGTGGACGGCAACGGTCGGCTCGCCGACGTGGCCGACGGCCGTGACCGCGCGACCGCCAAGCGGCCGGGATTTGCCGTCGCCCTTGAGGCGGGCCGCGAACACGGCGGCCCCCCCTTGCGCCGCGGCGGTGAACGCGGCCTCATAGGCGCCGGCGGGGCCGGGCTGGGCGACCTCCGCCGTAGGTGGCGTGACCGCCGACCCGGGCGCGGGAAGCACCTGAACCTGCTCCCCATCGGCAAGGGAGACGGGAACGCCGTTTGCGTCGCGCGGCTCGACCGTGACGACGAGCGCCTGGCCCTGGTCCACGGCCTGCGGCGCCTGGACGGTCGTCAGTGCCGGGTCAAGGTCCGCACGCACGGGCGTCGCGGTCACGATATAGGAGCCTGGCGCACTGGCCACGAGCGCCAGCGGCTGGCCGGAGCGGGTCAGGCGCACGGAGGACACGGCTGGACCGCCGCCGGGGCCGGTCACGCGCGCGCCCGAGCCCACCGCAAGCGCGAGCGTCACCGGGGCGCGCACGGCGACAGGGCGCCCGCCATCGACGAGGGACAGCGTGAGCGCGATCGGGCGCCACACCCCGGCGCGGTCGACGACGAGCGGGTGTGCCGCCGTGACCGCAAGCCCGTCCGGCCCGATCGCGGCATATGCGGGTAGCACCGGCGCAGGCGTCACGACGAGCGACGCCTGGCCTTCACCCGCGTCCGGCTGGCCGAGAAGGCTCACGGCGACGGATACGGTGCCGGCGGCCTGCGCCCTCGCGCTCACCGCCAGCTGGTACAGCACGCTCGCACCGCCCGCAAGGAGGTAGGTGCCGGGCGGTCCCTCCGGCAGGACGGCCGGGTCCGTGACCGCGAGCGCGTCGGCGGGCCTCACCTGGATCTCGACCGCGTAGGGGAATGTGCCGAGCACGCCGAGCGGGTACGGCCCGAGGAACATCTCCACCGCGTCGCCCTGCGCCGCCTCGCCGGTCTGCCCCTCGAGGGGGCTTGCGGGCTGCACGTCCTCCAGGGAGACGATCGGCCGGTGGTTCGTGTTCGGGATGGAAGGCAGGAACACATAGCCGGAGCCCAGCCCCTGCGCCTGGGCCACGACCATGACGCTCGCCTGGTCGCCAGGCATCTGGACGACGGTGCTGGCGCTGCCGCTGGCGCCGGTGACCACGCGCGTCGCGCTCATGTCCACGCCCTGGCCGAGGCCGAGGTAAGATCGGAA
>JAKASY010000429.1 GCA_021817625.1 Bacillota bacterium
CGCCCCGCCCTGCCCTGCCTGCCGCCTGGACGAGCAGCTGGGCGGTGCGCGCGGCCGCGCGCAGGTCCGGGTAGCGCAGGCCCTGGTCGGCCAGCACGACGCCGACCAGCGTGACGCCCGCCAGGTCGTGGCCCTTGGCCACCATCTGGGTGCCCACGAGCACGTCCGCCTCACCCCGCGCGAAGGCGGCGAGGATGCGCTCGGCGCCGCCCGCGCGACCCGCGCTGTCGCGGTCGAGCCGCGCGACGCGCGCGCCCGGCAGGAGGCGGCCGATCTCCTCCACGAGGCGCTGGGTGCCCGCGCCGAGGCCGCCGACGCGGGGCCCGCCGCAATGGGGGCACAGCGCGGGCATCGCCTGGCTGCGGCCGCAGTAGTGGCAGATGAGGCCGCGGTCGGCGTGGAGCGTGAGCGATACGTCGCAGGCCGTGCACGTGAGGGCCTGGCCGCAGTCGCGGCACAGGCATACCGGGTGGTAGCCGCGCCGGTTGAGGAGGACGACCGCCTGCTCGCGGCGCCGAAGCGTCTCCTCCAAGGCCCGGGCCAGGACGCCGGTGACAAGCCCGCCCCGGCCGCCCGGGCGCGCGCGCTCGACGCGCAGGTCGACGACCTCGACCGCCGGCAGCGGGCGGCCACCCGGCCGCCCACCGAGGTCGAGGCGCTCCATGCGCCCCGCCGCCGCCGCCTGGAGCGCCTCGAGCGATGGCGTGGCCGAACCAAGGATGCAAACGGCGCCCGTCCGGCGCGCGCGCTCGAGGGCGACGGCGCGCGCGTCGTAGCGGGGCGCCCGGTCGCCCCGGTAGCTCGCCTCGGGCTCCTCGTCCACGACGACGACCCCCAGGCGCTGCACCGGCGCCCATACGGCCGAGCGCGGGCCGACAGCGACGCGTGCGCGACCGGTGCGCAGCCGGCGCCACGCCTCGTGGCGCTCGCCCTCGGCCTGGGCGCTGTGCAGCACCGCGACGGCGTCGCCGAAGCGGCGGGCGAAGCGCGCCACCGTCTGCGGCGTGAGGGCGATCTCCGGCACGAGCACGATGGCGCTGCGCCCCTGCGCCAGGGCGGCCGCGATGACCTCCAGGTAGACCTCCGTCTTGCCGCTGCCGGTGGGTCCGACCAGGAGGAAGGCGCGGCCGCTGCCGATGGCCGCCGCCGCGCGCGACGCGCACCGTGCCTGCTCGGCCGTGAGGCGCACCGTCCGTCCGCCATCGACGACGGCGGCGGCCTCCCGCCCGCCGGGCGGCGGGCTCTCGCCGGCCCCGACCTCGACCAGGACGCCCGCACGCCGCAGGCGGTCGACGGTCGACGGGGACGCGCCGGCCCGCACCAGGTCGGCGCGCGCGCGCGGGCCCGCCGCGAGCAGGCCGGCCACGACCGCGCTGCGCGCGTCCTCCGCGGCCCGTTGCGGCCCTTGCCAGGCGAGCGCGCGCCGCGGCGCGCGCGCCGGCGGCGGCAGAAGCGCGGCGGCGGCGCTCGCGAGGGGGGCGACGCAGCTGTCCGCAAGCCAGCCCACCATGCCCACGAGGTCGTCCGGCACCGTGTCCGGCTCCACGGCGTGCACGGCCCGCAGGGCCCGCCCCCCGAGCGCCGGATCGACCGTCAGCGCGCTCTCGAGCACGAGGCCGCGGGCCTCGCGCTCACGCAGCGGCACGCGCACCACGCTGCCCGCCGCCAGGGAGCCGGCGAGCGCTCCCGGCACGGCGTAGTCCAGGATGCGGTCGCCGCCCCGCCCCATGGCCGGCACGGCCACACGCGCGACGAGCGGGGGCGGCGCAACCTGCGCCGCCCCCGCCACCTCCACCTCTGCCGCCGCCGCGTGCCGCATCACTCAGGCGTCGCCGCCGTCGTCGGGCGGGGGCGCCTCTACCTCGGCCGACGCCTCTCCCTCGGCCGGCCAGCCCTCGGCCTCCATGCCCTGGCCCTGGTCGTACGCCTCGTCGGCGTAGACCTGGCCGTAGCCGTAGGTCTCGCTCCAGTCATCCACGGCGACCTCGCCCATGGCGATCTCCGCCAGGGCGCGGCTCACGGGGCGCTCGCGCGCCTCCACGTCGTCGCCCTCCAGGAGCTCGCGCGCCCGCCGGGCGACGGCCACGACCAGGGCGTACTTGGACGGCGACTGCTCGATCATCGCCTCCACCTGCGGGTCCACCACCAGTCGCACCCCCCTCTGCCCAATCGCTGCCCGCCTTAGGCCTCTTCCGCTTCCTCTTCCTCCTCGGCCTCGCTCGCCGCGGCCGCCTCGCCGGCCCGGTTGGCCAGGCGGTTCGCCACCGTCTCGGGCTGCACGGCCGACAGGATGACGTGGTCGGAGTCGGTGACGATGACCGCGCGCGTGCGCCGGCCGTAGGTCGCGTCGATCAGGGTCGAGCGGTCGCGCGCCTCGCTGATGATGCGCTTGATCGGCGCCGACTCGGGGCTGACGATCGCGACGATGCGGTTGGCCGCGACGATGTTGCCGAACCCGATGTTGATGAGTCGAATCTCCACCCGTGTCCCCCGCTTTCCAGGCATCGCCCGCGGTCGCGGCCGGCCGCGGGGTTCTCACGGCAGTATGGAAGACGGCTAGGCCCGTGTCAACGCGCGAGGCCGTTTGGTGGCGTAAGGACGCCCCCGCGCCCGCTCTCGCGTGAAGTCGACCCCTAGCCGGCAGTGGCCGCCTGCGCTCCCCTCTCGTCTGGCACGGCCGCGTCCGGCAGCACGGCGAGGAGCACGCGCTTCATGTTCTCGCCCATGATCTTGCGTACGCTCTCCTCGCTGTAGCCGCGCCGCAGCATGCCGTCGGCGAGCGCGCCCAGACGGGTCACGTCCTCGAGCCCGGTAGGCGTCGAGTCGATGCCGTCGAGATCCGCGCCCAGATGCACGTGCCGGTCGCCCACCAGGGAGAGCATGTGGTCGGCGTGGGCGATCACGTCGTCCAGGGTCGCGTCCTCGTGCACGAACGCCGGCGCGAAGTTCAGGCCGATGGAGCCGTCGCGCGCGGCGATGGCGCGGATCTGGTCGTCGTCCAGGTTGCGCCGGTGCTCATGCACCGCCTTGGCGTTCGAGTGCGAGGCGATGAACGGCCCCTCGCTGTTCTCCACGTAGTGCCAGAAGCCGCGCGGGTGGATGTGCGAGACGTCGAACAGGATGCCCAGGCGCTGCATCTCCGCCACCACCTCGAGGCCGAGCGGGCTCAGGCCGCCGCCGCCCGCCTCCATGCCGACGCCGTCGGCCAGGTGGTTGCGCTCGTTCCAGGTGAGCGCGATGCAGCGCACACCGAGGCGGTGGAGCATGCGCAGGACGGGAACGCTGGCCACGGCCTCCGCGCCCTCCAGGCTGATGAGGCCACCGATGCGCGGATCCTCGTCGAGGGCGAGTACGTCCTGGCGAGCGAGCACGGTGCGGAAGTGCTCGCGGTCGTCGCCGACGACGCGCCAGTAGCGGTCAGATCGGAA
>JAKASY010000430.1 GCA_021817625.1 Bacillota bacterium
ACCACAGCATCCAGGTCATCATGACCCAGGTGCCCCTCGGCTGGGTCCTGCGAGGCCTACACTACTGGGGCGCGAACGCCATGGTCGTGCTGGTGTTCTGCCACATGCTGCGCGTGTTCTACGTCGGGGCGTACAAAAAGCCGCGCGAGCTCACCTGGGTGTTCGGCGTCCTCCTGCTCGGCGTGGTCATCCTCTTCGCCTTCACCGGCTATCTGCTTCCCTGGGACCAGCAGGCGTACTGGGCAACGATGGTCGGCACCGACATGCCGTCGTACCTGCCGTTCATCGGTCAATGGCTGCTTGAGCTGGCACGCGGCGGCCAGTGGCTGTCGGGTGCGACCCTCACGCGCTTCTACGCCATCCACATGCTGATCCTGCCGCTTACCCTCGCCGGCCTCCTCACCGCCCACGTGGCCCTGGTCTTCAAGCACGGCCAGTCCACCGCGGTCGAGGCGGAGGAGCGCGGTAAGCGCGACCCGGCGTTCAAGAAGACGCTGGTGAACTTTTGGCCCAACGCCGTCGCCCAGATGAGCGTCGTCATGCTCGTGGTGGCGCTGGGCCTCGTGGTCCTCGCCCTCCTGTTCAAGGCCCCGCTTCTTGGGCCGGCGCAGCCACTCAACCAGTCGCACTACAAGCCGATCCCGGCCTGGTACTTCTACAACATCTACTACGTGATCGACATCGTCGGCCGCACGTGGCCAAGCGTGACGCCGATCCTCTCGCCCATCGTGATCATCGGCCTGCCGCTGATCGGCGGCACGATGCTCCTCCTCACGCCCTGGATCGACCGGGCGCCGTCGGCCCACCCGGCCGCCCGCCCGATGTTCGTCAGCGGCGCCCTCGTGGGCGTTGCGGCGCTGGTCATCCTGACGTACCTGGGCAACGGCCTCGCCAGCGGGGGCGTTTCGAACGTCGTGGTGGCGAATCCGACGTTCTCGGGTAACATCGAGCCGATCTTCCAGGCCCAGTGCATCATCTGCCACAGCAGCAGTTCGCCGACCGCCGGGCTCGACCTTACCTCGTACCAGAGCATGACCAAGCTGCACATCTGGATAGCCGGCAAGCCGCAGGAGAGCCTGCTGTACCTGAAGCTCACGGGCGCCATCCCGCCCCAGATGCCGCTCGACAGCACGCCGCTGCCGCCGGGTGCCATCCAGACCATCGCCAACTGGATCAAGGAGGGCGCCCCGGACAACTGCGGCGCGTTCGGAAGGAGGTTGCCATGACCGGCAAGGATCGCGGGCGGGGAGCGGCCGTGCGCACGCGCTCGATCGTTGGGCTGGGCCTCATTGTGGCGATCATGGTCGCCGTGGTCGTCCAGGGCGCTCGCAGCGCGACCGACTACTACGTGACCGTGGCCCAGGTCCTCCACAGCCCGGACCGCTATGTGGGCCGCGGCATGCGGGTGCAGGGGGCGCTGCTCCCCAACACCGTGCGCTTCGATGCCAAGACCGGCAACCTCTGGTTCCGCATGGGCCAGGGGGCGGAGACCCTCGCCGTCTACTTCCATGGCGCCGCACCCGAGGACTTCACCAAGGGCGCCAACGCGATCGTCCAGGGCACCGAGATTCGCCCCGGCGTGATCGACGCCCAGCAGGTGCTGGTGCAGTGCCCCGACCACTACAAGGCGGTGCCGGACACGCAGGTGCTCGGCAGCTCGTGACGATGGCGATGGGCGTGGCGTCACGGTCCCTGCCGGCGCCCGAGCCCGCGGTGCGAGCGCGGGACGTCTCCTACCTCGCCGGCGGCCGGCTGCTCGCCCGCGGCCTCTCCCTGGATGTTGCGCCGGGAGAGGTCGTCGGCCTTGTCGGCCCGAACGGTGCCGGCAAGACCACGCTCCTGCGTCTGCTCGGCCTTCTCCTTCGGCCGACGGCGGGCCGCGTCGAGTGGTTCGGCGGCCTTGCGGACGCCCAGGCGGTGCGCCGCAGCATCGGCTTCATGGGGCACGACACGTACCTCTACGGCCACCTCACGGCGCGGGAGAACCTTCTCTACTACGCGACCCTGGCGGGCGTTCGGCAGCGCGCCGACGCCGTGGCCCGCGGCCTCAGGCGGGTCGGCCTCGAGGGTGTGGCGGCGGCCCAGGTGCGCAGCTTCTCCCGCGGCATGGCGCAGCGCCTCTCGCTCGCCCGCGCGCTCCTTGGCGATCCCGCCCTGCTCCTCCTGGACGAGCCGGAGAGCGGCCTCGACCGCAACGCCCGCGGCCTCCTCGCGGACATCCTCGGCACGGCGCGGGCGAGCGGCCGGGCCGTCGTCTGGAGCGGGCACGACCTTGCCTTCGTCCTCGCCCACTCGGACCGCGCGATCCTCCTGGACCGCGGCCGTGCGCTCTACGCGGGTCCCGCTGGGGAGCACAGCCTGGCGGCCTTCGCCGAGCGCTTCCCGTCCGCTGCCGGCATCCTGCCGGCGCGCGCTCTCCGGGCGCCTTGACCATGCTGCTCGCCGACACGGGCGCGGTGGCGCTCAAGGAGGTGCGGCTGGCCGTGCGCGGACGCACCGGCGCGGTCGCGGTCCTGGCCTTCGGCGCCCTCGCGCTCTGCCTCCTCGCCTTCGCCTTCGGTCCGGCCGCCGGCCGCACAGTCACCTTCGAGGCCGGCGCCCTTTGGATCACGTTCTTCTTCGCCGGCCAGCTGGCCCTTCAGGGCGCCTTCGTGCTGGAGCGGGAGAACGGCGCCCTCGAGGGCTTCCTCGCCAGCGGCGGCGACCGCCTCGCCCTGTTCCTGGGCAAACTGGCGGCGGCGTGGCTCGTCACGGCGGTTGTGGAGGTCGTCGCGGTGCCCCTCTACCTTCTCTTGTTTGGCCGCGCAGGCAGCCTCCACGTCGGCGCCCTGGGGCTCAGCCTGGCCCTGGGCGACGCCGGCTTCCTGGCCGCCGGCGTGCTGCTCTCGGCCGTCACGGCCCAGGCCCGGGCCGGCGAGGCGGTGTTCCCCCTGGCCCTGTTCCCGGTAGCCGTACCCGCGCTTTTGGCCGGCGTGGCCACCACCCGCGCGGCCCTCGGAGCGAGCCTGGCGGCGCCCTGGTGGCAGCTCCTGGTCGGCTACGACGTCCTGTTTGCTGCCCTCGCGCTGCTCCTCTTCGAACAAGCCCTGGAGGTGACCTGAGATGGCCGATATGACGGCGCCGCGCATGCCTTCCCCGACTCCCGCGGCGGCCATGGGTGTGCGCCGCGGCGGTCTGCCGTGGGCGGCCGGGCTGTTGGTGCTCTTCTGGTTCGGGGGCTTCATGGCCTTCCTCCACTCGCCTGATGCCCAAGTGCTGGGCGCGACGGTGCGCATCTTCTACGTGCACGTGGCGGTCGCATGGCTTGCGGGCCTAGCCTTCCTCGTAAACTGGACCGGATCGATCCTCTACCTCGTGCGGCGCGACCTTCGCGTCGACCGCTGGGCGGCCGCCAGCGCCGAGATCGGCGCGGTCTTCACGACCGG
>JAKASY010000431.1 GCA_021817625.1 Bacillota bacterium
CGGTGCGGAAGGGCACGCCCCGCCGCACCAGGAGGTCGGCCGCGTCGGTCGCGAGCATCAGGGGATCGGCGGCGGCGCGCGCCATCGCCTCGGGCCGGATGCGAAGGCCCGCGACCAGGCGGCGGGTGGCGTAGAGCATGCCGCCCAGGGTGTCCGCGGCAGCGTACAGGGCCTGGTGGCTCTCCTGCAGGTCGGAGTTGTACGCGAGCGGCAGCGCCTTGAGGGTGGCGAGGAAGCCGGCGAGCACGCCGACCAGCCGGCCGCTGCGGCCGCGGACGTGCTCGAACGCCTCGGGGTTCTTCTTCTGGGGCATGATGCTCGAGCCGAACGCCACGTCGTCCTCGAGCTGGGCGAAGCCGTACTCGCTCGTCGTCCAAGCCACGGCCTCCTCGGCCATCCGGCTGAGGTGCACGCCGCACAGGGCGGCGAAGGCCAGGTACTCGACGATGAAGTCGCGGTCGGCGACCGCGTCCATGGAGTTATGGTACGGTGCGTCGAAGCCGAGCAGGCGGGCCGTGAGCGCCAGGTCGAGGGGGTGGGGGCTGCCGGCGAGGGCCGCGGCGCCGAGGGGAGAGCGGTTTGCCCGCCGGGTCAGGTCCGCCAGGCGGTCGCGGTCGCGCGCCAGGGCCTCGAAGTGGGCGAGCCAGTGGTGGGCGAGGAGGACGGGCTGCGCGTGCTGGGTGTGCGTCAGGCCCGGCAGCACGATGCCGGCGTCAAGTGCGGCCTGGGCGCGCTCTGTGAGCGTCTCCAGGAGGGCGGTGAGGACGGCGGCCTGGTCGCTCCCTGCCGCGCGCAGGTAGAGGTGGAGGTCTGTCGCCACCTGGTCGTTGCGGCTGCGCCCGGTGTGCAGGCGCCCCGCGGCCTCCCCCACGCGCTCGAACAGCAGGCGCTCGATCAGGAGGTGGATGTCCTCGTCGCTCTCGCGCATTTCGACCCGCCCGGCGGCGAAGTCGTCGGCCAGGGCCGAGAGCGCGTCGAGCAGGACGCTGGCATCGGCCTCGCCGACCACGCCCTGCGCCGCCAGCATGCGCACGTGTGCGGCCGACAGGGCGAGGTCGTAAGGCGCGAGGCGATGGTCGAGCGGCAGCGAGCGCGCGAACGCGGCCAGCGCCGCGTCCGTCTCGCGCTCGAAGCGCCCTCCCCAGGCCTTATCCGACACGGGTGGGCTCGGTGTCCGAAACGAGGCCCGTACGCCCGGCCCGGGCGGCCGTGCGCAGCGGCAGCGTGTACAGGCGCATGAAGCCCGACGCGTCCGCGTGCACGATGCCGTGGCCGGTCTCGTCGAAGGAGGCCACGTGGGTGTCGTAGAGCGGCTGCGAGGCCTCGACCGCCTTGACCTGGATGTTGCCCTTGTAGAGCGCGAGGCGCACGTGGCCCGTCGCGGGCGCCATGAGCACGTCGCCCGCGGCCTCGATCGCGCTGCGGCTCGGCGTGAAGTACAGGCCGTCGTACAGGAGCTCGGCGTACGTCTCCGCCAGGTCGCCCAGGAGGCGGCGGGCGCGGCGGTCCAGGGCGACGGAGCGCAGGGCCTCGAGCGCCGCGTAGAGCACGGTGCCGCCGGGAGTTTCGTACACGCCGCGCGACTTCACGCCCACGAGTCGGTCCTCGACCATGTCGACGGTGCCGATGCCGGCGTTGCCCGCGGTCGTGTTCAGGCGCTCGAGCAGCGTCACGGCCGGGAGGCACATGCCGTCCAGGGCGGTGGGCACGCCGCTGGTGAACGCGACGTCCACCTCGACCACGGCGTCGGGCGCCGCCTGGGGGCTCACCGACATGCGCAGAAGGCCGGGGGGCGGCGCCTGCGTCACGTCCTCAAGCGAGCCGCCCTCGTGGCTGATGTGCCACAGGTTGGCATCGCGGCTGAACGGCTCCTTGGGCGTCTGGTCGACCGGCACGCCGTGGCTCTGGGCGTATGCCATGGCCTCCGTGCGGGAGGTGATCGTCCACTCGCGCCAGGGGGCGATGATGGGCATGTCGGGCAGCAGCGCGGCGATCGCCGCCTCGAAGCGCACCTGGTCGTTGCCCTTGCCGGTCGCGCCGTGGGCGACCGCGTCGGCCCCGACCTCGGCCGCGACCTGGGCCAGGGCCTCCGCGATCACCGGCCGCGCGAGCGCCGTGCCGAGGAGGTAGCGATGCTGGTACACGGCGCCGAGCTTGAGGGCCGGCCAGATGTGACGGGCGACGAAGCGCTCCCGCAGGTCGAGGACGACGGCGTCCTTGGCCCCCGAGGCCAGCGCCTTCTTGCGCACCTGGACCAGGTCGTCCCCCTGGCCCACGTCGGCACACACCGCCACGACCTCGCTGCCGGGCCTCGTCTCCATCAGCCAGGGGATGATGATCGAGGTGTCCAGGCCGCCGCTGTAGGCCAGCGCGATCCGCACGACGTCGTCCTCCTTTCACGAGACAGTGTTCACAACATACCGTAGCGTGCAAGATTATGCAACCAGACACGTCCGTCGCCAGGACCGCCGAACCCGGGTACGGGTTGCGCGCTCGCCGCGCCCGTGGTCTACTGTGCTGCGCTCGGGGCGGCCTCGGCCGCCCGCCGCGGCTCCGGGGGGAGGCGGCCCATGGGAGAGACGGCGGCAGTGCCGCCTGCCGGCGCGGCGGGCCTGGGCTTTCTGCGCGAAGAGCCCGCCTTCGCCCGCCAGTGGGCCGGGTACGTGGCCGCCGCCCTCGGCAGCCAGGCGGGCTGGATCGCCCTTATCTGGCTCGCCATCCGCCTCACCGGCAGCGCGGCCACGGTCGGCGTCGTCACCCTCGCCTACGTGGCGCCCCAAGCGCTCTGCGCGCCGCTCGCGGGGGCCGTGCTCGACCGCTACCCGCGGGCCCGCGCCATGGCCCTGGCGAACCTGGGCGCCTCCCTCCTGTTCGCCGCCATCGCCGCCCTCGGCGGCGGGCGCGGGCCCGGCGCCATGGCGACCCTCTACCCCCTCATCGTCCTCGCCGGCGCCCTCGTGCCGTTCAACAGCGCGGGGAGGATCGCCCTCGTGGCGGAGATCGTGCCAGAGGGGCTCACGGCGCGCGCGAACTTCGTCATGCAGGGTGGCGGCCAGCTGGCGATCCTGATCGGGCCGGCCATCGGCGGCGCGCTCGTCGCCCTGGCCGGCCCGCGTCCGCTTCTCTGGGCCGACGCCGCCACGTTCGCCCTGCAGGCCGCCGCGCTTGTCACCGTCGCGGCCCGGCGGCCGGCGGCCGTCCGACCGCCGGAGAGCGGCCCCGCCGCGCTCGGCGCCGGCTTCTCGTACGTGCTCGCGCGTCCCGCCCTGATCGCCTTCGCCCTGATGGAGGTGCTCTTCAACTTCCTCTATGGGCCGTTCGAGGTTCTCCTGCCGGACATGGCCAAGAGCGCGCTTGGCGGCGCGTGGGCGCTAGGGGCCATGTGGAGCGCGTTCGGCGTGGGCTCGGTGGCCGCGGCGCTCG
>JAKASY010000004.1 GCA_021817625.1 Bacillota bacterium
GGTGGAAGGACGGGCGAAGAACTTCTTCAGCATCTACTCGAAGATGCAGCGGGGCAAGGAGTTCGAGGAGATCTACGACCTGCTCGCCGTGCGCATCCTCGTCCACACCGTGCGGGAGTGCTACGGGGCGCTTGGGGTTGTGCACAGCATGTGGCGCCCCCTGCCCGGGCGGGTGAAGGACTACATCGCCACGCCCAAGCCCAACCTCTACCAGTCGCTTCACACCACGGTGCTCGGCCCGCACGGCCGGCCGTTCGAGATCCAGATCCGCACCTGGGAGATGCACCGCACGGCCGAGTACGGCATCGCCGCGCACTGGCTCTACAAGGAGAAGTCGCGCGCCGAGGCGATGGACGAGAAGCTCGCCTGGCTTCGCCAGGTGCTCGACTGGCAGCACGACATGAAGGACGCGCGCGAGTTCATGGAGTCGCTGCGGGTCGACCTGTTCTCGGACCAGGTGTTCGTGTTCACGCCCAAGGGACGCGTGATCGACCTGCCCGCCGGCTCCACCCCGATCGACTTCGCCTACCGCATCCACACCGACGTGGGCCATCACGCCGTCGGGGCGAAGGCCAACGGGAAGATCGTGCCCCTGAGCGGCCGGCTGCAAAACGGCGACATCGTCGAGATCATGGTGAACCCCAAGAGCAGCGGGCCGAGCCCCGACTGGCTCGAGTTCGTCCGCACCTCGGGGGCGCGCGGCAAGGTCCGCCAATTCCTTCGCAGCCAGAACCGCGCCGGCAAGCTGGAGGAGGGCAGGGCAGCCCTCGAGCGCGAGGCCCGGCGCCTCGGCCTGGACGTGGAGAAGGTGCTCCAGCCGGACGCCCTCCTCGCCGCCGGGCGGCGCTACCGCTTCGAGAGCGTCGAGGAGCTGCTCCTGGCGATCGCCGCCGGCGGCATCTCGCCCGGCCAGGTGCTGCCCAAGCCCGAGCCCGCGCTCGCCCCCGATCCGGGGCGTGAGGCGCGCGCCCTGCGGGAGATCAGCCGCTCCGAGGGGATCCGCGTGGACGGCATCGACAACCCGCTCGTGCGCTTCGCGCGCTGCTGCCAGCCCGTGCCCGGCGACGACATCGTCGGCTACGTGACGCGCGGCCGTGGGGTCACGATCCACCGCCACGACTGCCAGAACGCGCAGGCGCTGCGCAGCGACCAGAACCGCATCCTGCCGGTGACCTGGGGGGCGGAGACGCCGCGCTTCCCCGTCGAGCTTGCGGTGTTCGGCACCGATCGGCCGGGCCTCCTCGCCAGCGTGGCCCAGGCGTGCAGCGACCTGCACCTCAACATCTACAGCGCGCAGGCGCACAGCGAGCCCGACGGGAGGGCGGTGCTCGAGCTCCTGGTCGAGGTCCGCCACCTGGGCGAGCTGTCCCGCCTCGAGGACCGGCTGGAACGCCTGCCCGACGTCTACGCCGTGGTCCGCCAGTCCCGGCGCGAGAAGCGGAGGAGCGGCCAACGCGGGCGGTCGTGATGCGCGTCGCGTCCGCGCAGGTGGCGGTGGAAGGACGCAGGGTCGGCGCCATCGGCCGAGGCCTGCTCGCGCTGGTCGGCGCCGAGCGCGGCGACGGGCCGCAGGACGTAGAGTTCATCGCCCGGCGCATCGCGGGCATGCGCGTATTCGAGCGGGAGTCGGCGCCGGAGGCGGGCGTCGTAGAGGCCGGGGGAGCGGTCCTGGTCGTGTCCCAGTTCACGCTCCTGGCCGAGATGCGTCGGGGGCGGCGCCCGGACTTCCTCCGCGCCGCAGGGCGCGACGAGGCACGTCCGGCCGTCGAGGCGGTGGTCGCCGCCCTGCGCGCCCAGGGCGTCAAGGTGGAGACCGGCGTGTTCGGCGCCTACATGCAGGTCGCGTCGGTGAACGACGGGCCGTTCACGATCCTCCTAGACTCGCGCGACGGCGAGCGGCCGCCGCCCTAAGGGCGGCGGCCGTACAAGCACAGCGGAAGGGGCATGCGCAGGTGGTCAGCACAGGCTTTCGACGCACTCACTGGGCGGGGGAGGTCGGCCTCGGCGACGTGGGCAGCGAGGTCCAGGTCGCTGGCTTCGTCCACCGCCGGCGCAACCACGGCGGTGTGCTCTTCCTGGATGTGCGCGACCGCTCGGGCACGGTCCAGGTGGTGGCCCGCCCGGAGAGCGCGGAGCTGTTCACTCTGGCCGAGGGCCTGCGCCAGGAGACGGTGGTGCGGGTGACGGGAGAGGTGCGGGCGCGCGCGCCCGAGGCCGTGAACCCGAACATGGCCACCGGCGCCGTGGAGATCGCGCTCAGCCGGCTCGAGGTGCTCAGCCGCCCGGAGCACCTGCCCTTCCTTCCCACGGACAAGGGAGTCGACGAGGCCGTGCGCCTGCGCTACCGCTACATCGACCTGCGCCGGCCGGAGATGGTGCGAAACCTCATGCTCCGCCACCGCCTGGCCCGCGCCGTGCGCCGCTCGCTCGACGAGCATGGCTTCGTCGAGGTCGAGACGCCGACCATGACGCGCTCGACGCCCGAGGGGGCGCGGGACTACCTGGTGCCCAGCCGCCAGTGGCCGGGACGCTTCTACGCCCTGCCCCAGAGCCCGCAGCTGTTCAAGCAGCTGCTCATGGTGGGCGGCCTCGAGCGCTACTACCAGCTCGCGCGCTGCTACCGGGACGAGGACCTGCGCGCCGACCGCCAGCCGGAGTTCACGCAGATCGACATCGAGATGGCGTTCGTCGAGGCGAGCGACGTGCAGGCGGTGGTCGAGGCCATGATGGCCGCCGTGTTCCGCGAGACGCTCGGCTGGGACCTCGCGCTGCCGCTCAGGCGCCTCACGTGGCGCGAGGCGCTGGACGCCTACGGGTCGGACAAGCCCGACCTGCGCTACGGCATCGCCGCCCGCGACCTGACGGACATGGCGCGCGCCACGGAGCTGCCGCTCCTGGTGCGGGCCGCAGCGGCCGGCGAGGTCGTGCGCGGGCTGGTGCTGCCCGAGGCGCAGGCACTCAGCCGCAAGGACCTCGACAACCTGTCCGCGGCCGCGCGCCAGGCGGGGGCGACCGCCATGGCCTGGATCCGCCTGGCGGACGGCGAGCTGCGCTCCTCGTTCGGGCAGGGCGCGCCCCCCGTCGCCCTGGAGGCGCTCTGCGGCGCCGCGGGCGCCAAAGACGGAAGCGTCGTCCTCATCGTCGCCGGGCCGCTCGCCAAGGCGCGGGCGGCGGTCGGCGCCTGGCGGCCCAGCGCCTCGGCCTGGTGCCCGAGGGGCCGACGCCGCCCGCGCTCGTCTGGGTGACCGACTTCCCGCTGTTCGAGGAGGACGGGGAGGGTGCCCTCGCGAGCGCCCACCACCCGTTCACGGCGCCGGCCGACGCCGACCTCGAGGCCGTCCTCGCCGGGAGGGGCGACCCGCTCGCCCTCGGGTCCAAGGCCTATGACCTGGTGCTCAACGGCTTCGAGCTGGGGTCCGGCTCGATCCGCATCCACCGCACCGACGTGCAGGAGGCGGTGTTTCAGCGGCTCGGCATCGCGCCCGCCGACGCGCGCGAGCGCTTCGGCTTCCTTCTCGACGGCCTTCGGGCGGGGGCGCCGCCCCATGGCGGCATCGCGATCGGCGTCGACCGCGTGGCCATGCTCTTGGCGGGGGCCGCGTCGCTGCGCGACGTCCTGGCCTTCCCCAAGAGCGCGAGCGGCGTCGACCCCCTGACCGATGCGCCGGCCGCCGTGGACGAAGCACAGCTGCGCGAGCTCGGCCTGCGGCTCAAGGCGGCCCCGGCCCCGGTCCGTTAGCGCAGGACGCAAGGCACGGCAGGGAGGCGGCGATATGGCGGGTGAGGGACGCGTGCGCGCGCGGGCCGAGGCCCTTGCGCCCAAGCTGGTCGAGTGGCGGCGCCACCTGCACCGCCACCCGGAGCTGGCGTTCGAGGAGGTCGAGAGCCAGCGCTACGTGATGGCCGAGCTGCGGGGGATGGGGCTCGAGCCGCGCGCCGTGGCGCGGACCGGGGTGGCCGTGGACATCGGCGAGCCACCGTGCGTCATGGTGCGCGCCGACATGGACGCGCTGCCGGTGGCGGAGCCGGGGGAGCTCGACTTCCACTCCGTGCGGCCGGGCGTGATGCACGCGTGCGGCCACGACGGGCACATGGCGGTCGCACTCGGCACGGCCATGCTCCTGAACGAGCGCAGGCGGCCGGGGCACGGCTACCGCGTGATCTTCCAGCCGTCCGAGGAGCGGCATCCCGGCGGGGCGCCGGCGATGATCGAGGGCGGCGTGCTCGACGGCGTGTCGCGCGTTATCGGCTGCCACATCCGGCCCGGCATGGCGGTCGGCCAGGTGGGCGCGGGCGAGGGGGCGCAGACCGCCAACTCCGACCGCTTCACGGTGACGATCGTCGGCCGCGGCGGCCATGGCTCGACGCCGCACCTGACCGTCGACCCGGTGCCGGCGGCGTGCGAGGCCGTGCTCGCCCTGCAGAGCGTGGTCAGCCGGCGCGTGGCCGCCGGGCAGGCGGCCGTCCTCACGGTCGCGATGCTTCAGGCCGGGACGGCGCCCAACGTGATCGCCGACACGGCATCCTTCCAGGGCACCGTGCGGACCTTCGAGCCGGACGTGCGCGACCTGGTGGAGCGCAGCCTGGCCGAGATCTGCCAGGGTGTCGCGGCGGCGCACGGGGCGCGGGCGGAGGTCTCCTACCGCCGCGGCTATCCCAGCGTGGTCAACGCCCCGGAGGACGTGCGCGCCCTGCGTGCCGTGTCGGACGCCATGCTTGGGCGCGATGCCTGGACGGTGGAGCCCCGCCGCATGGGCGGGGAGGACTTCGCTTTCTATCAGCGAGAGCGGCCGGGCGTGTTCTGGTCGCTCGGCGCGGCCTTGCCCGGCCACCCGCCGGCCGGCCACTCGAGCCGGTTCGCGTTCAACGAGGAGGCGCTGCCGATCGGCGTGGCGATCATGACCGCGGGGGCCGAGGCGCTGGCCGCGCTCGCCTGATGCGTCGCTCCCGCCTTGCGTCCCGGCCGAGTGGCGAGTATGTCGCATAGCGCGTTTCCGCGCTTGCCGTGGCAGCCGCGGGCGCACGCGACAGGGGCGGCCGCCGGCGAGGGCGGCCGCCCTGCGGCGCTCCCCTCAGCGCACGGTCGTCGGCACCACGAGGTCCACGAGGCCGATCACGAACGACGCCACGAGGGCGCCGAGGATCGACACCTGCATGCCCGGGACGACGAACTGGGTAAGGTAGATGATCACGGCCGCCACGGCGAAGCCCACGATGCCACGGTTGTACGGCGACACCCGCTTGCCGAAGAGTGACTCCACGACGTACGCGGCGGCGGCGATTACAATCGCGGCCAGGAGCGCCTCCCAGAACGTGATCCGGCTGAAGCCCGGGATCACGTATCCGACCAGCATGAGGACCACGGCCGAGACGACGAAGCGTACGACGGCGCCGAGAATGCCCATGAGAAGCCACCTCCGATCCGCTGTCCCGTAGTGTTCGGGCGCAGGCGGCCGGCTATGCGCCCCGGCCGGCCGGGCGGCGACTTGCCGGGCCGTCGGCGACGGGCTAGCATGGGCTCGTCGATGGCTCTGCGGTGCTCGTGGTCTTAGCTGTTTTGACCTCAAGCGATAACCGAGGAAGCCTGGACGCGGTCGCGGAAGCGACGCCCCCACGGGGGAACGCAGAACGCGGTCGGAGGGCGTCCACCTGCGTTGGCAGGTTCAAAACCTCGGGATCACGGCATTGTGGAGCATCGAGGAGAGCCGGCCACAAGGCCGGCTCTCCTCGATGCGTGCATGTGTGCGTGGCCCGCGACCATGAGGCCGCCGTGCGCGGTCAGTTGCCCCCGGCAGCCGCTACCTGCTCCTTGTGCTCCGCCCGGGCCTGCACGAGTGTCGTCGAGTGGCTCGGCGTGCCGTCCGGATCCGCCACGGCGCTTGTCAGGCTCTCCGCGGTAATCGCCCAGTGCGACGCGTGCCACACGGCGCGGCCGTGTTCGAGCAGGATGGCCTGGGGGGACTGGTGGGTGACGCCGAGGTCGGCGGCGATCGCCTGGCTGAGCGGGCGGTGCTCGATGACCAGCACCTGGTATATCGGCAGGTGGTCCGGCGGCAGGCTCTCGGCCCACGAGACGAACCGCTCGCGTGCCGCGGCGCTGATCGGGCAGGTGGACGAGTGCTTGAAGACCAGGGCGCGTCCCGGCTGGGAGCGGGCCCGGCGCCAGTCGTCGGCGCTGCGGAGCGGCTGGAGATCGGCCATGGCGCATCCCCCCGTTGTGGTGAAGGCGGCAGTCTTGGGATGAAGACAACACTCCTGTCCACGTGGACAAGCAGCGCTATGCGAAGTATAGCGCAACGCGCCAGCGTCGCCATCGGGGCGGCAGGGGCGTGCGCCCGTGGGCGCGAACCGCTCGCCATGCAAGGCAATCCCGTGTTGATCGACGTGCCCGAGGAGATCCGCACCGAGCGGCTCATCCTGCGCGTGCCGCGCGCCGGCGACGGCCCGACCGTGTACGCGGCGGTGCGCGACAGCCTCGACCGCCTGCGGCCGTGGATGCCCTGGGCCCAGGCGGAGCCGACCGTCGAGGCGAACGAGGCGTACGCGCGCCAGGCGCGCATCCAGTTCCTCATGCGCCAGGTGCTCGACTACCACGGCTATCTCCTGGCCGCGCCCGGGCAGTTCGTCCTAGCGAGCGGTCTGCACAGCATCGAGTGGTCGGTGCCGCGCCTCGAGATCGGCTACTGGGTGCGCAGCGCCTTCGAGGGCCAAGGCTACGTGCGCGAGGCGGTCGCGGCGCTGACCTGCCTGGCCTTCGACACCCTCGGCGCGGCGCGCGTGGAGATCCGCTGCGACGCGGACAACGTGCGCAGCGCCGCCGTGGCGCGAGCCAGCGGCTACGTCGAGGAGGCGTGCCTGCGCCAGCACGAGCGCAAGCCGGACGGCGGCCTGCGCGACACGCTGGTGTTCGCCCACCTGCGCCCCCCAGGTGGCGCGGGCGGCCCTTGAGCGGCACGGCGCCCTGGCGCTTTGCGTGGAACGACGGCACGCTGTGGCGCGGCGAGGACGGCACGCGCATTGTGGGCGTGCTCAACGTCACGCCCGACTCGTTCAGCGACGGCGGGCGGTACCTCGACCCTGGCGCCGCGGCCGAGCAGGCGCTTGCCCTGGTCGAGGCGGGGGCGGACGCCGTGGACGTGGGGGCGGAGTCCACCCGGCCGGGCCACGGCCCCGTGCCCTGGGGCGAGGAGTGGCGGCGTCTGGAGCCGGCGCTCGGGCGTGTGCGCGACGCGGTGTCCGTGCCCCTGAGCATCGACACCCGCCACGCCGAGGTGGCGCGGCGGGCGCTCGACGCAGGCGCGCAGGCCGTGAACGACGTGAGCGGCCTGGCCGACCCAGCCATGCCCGACGTGCTCCTGGCGGCGGCAGGCGCGGTGATCGTCGGGCACTGGCGGCCGCGCCCGGAGACAGGGGCGTGGCACGCCTCGCGCGTCGCGGCCGACCTCGAGGGCCGACGCCGCGCCCTCCTCGAGGCCGGCCTGCCGGCCGACCGCATCGCGCTCGACCCGGGTCTGGGCTTCGGCAAGGGCGCGGAGGACAACTGGCGCATCCTCGCCCGCCTCGACCGCGTCGTGGCGCTCGGCGCGGCCGTGATGGTGGGGGCGTCGCGCAAGCGCTTCGTGGCGGCCGTCGCCGGCGGCCCGGCGCTCCCGGCCACGGACGACGTCACGGCGCACCTCTCCCTGTGGTGCGCGCTTAGGGGCGCGGCCATGGTGCGCGTGCACGCGCCCGCGCCCACGATGCGCGCCCTGGCCGTGGCGCGGGCGCTCTTGCAGGCGGGGCGGCAGGCGCCGTGAGCCCCTTCGACGGCGAGGCCGAAGCCGTCGCCTACATGGACGGGCTCGGCCGCTTCGCGACGCTCGGCCTCGCCCGCGTCGAGGCCCTGACCGAGGCTCTGGGGCGGCCGGACCGGCAGTTCGCGCCCTATCACGTGGCCGGGACCAACGGCAAGGGGTCGGTGTGCGCGTTCCTGGCCGCCATCCTTGCCGCCCAAGGCATACGCGCCGGCCTCTACACCTCGCCGCACCTGCAGGAGCCGAGCGAGCGCATCATCGTCGACCAAGAGCGCGTCGCCGGCCCGGACCTCGCCCAGGCGGCGGCCGCCGTGCGCGCGGTCGCGACGGCCCTGCCGGAGGCGCCGACCGCCTTCGAGGCCTGGACGGCGGCCGCGTTCTGGCACTTCGCCCGCGCCGGCGTGCCGGTGGCGGTGGTGGAGGTGGGGCTGGGCGGGCGCGGTGACGCCACGGCCGTGCTCGAGCGCCCGCTCGCGTCCGTGCTGGCCACCGTGCACCGCGACCACGTGGCCCAGCTCGGGCCGACGCTCGACCGCATCGCGACGGAGAAGGCGGGCGTGTTTCGCGCCGGCCGGCCCGTCGTGCTCGGGCGCCTGGGAGCGGCGGCGCGCGCCGTGGCGGAGGACCGGGCACGCGCTCTGGGCTGCCCGCTCGCGCGGCTGGGGGAGGAGGTGCGCGCCCGCGCGCTCCTGCCCGACGACGACGGCCGCTGGTCGTTCGACCTGGAGCTTCGGCTCGGCGCGGCGGTCGAGCGGCTGCCGGCGCTGCGCCCAGGCCTGGCGGGACGCCACCAGGTGGACAACGCCGCGCTCGCCGTGGCCGCCCTGCGAATGGGCGAGCGCGCCGGTGGGCCGCACGTGGGCGAGGCGGCGATCCGCGCCGGCCTGGCGCGTGCGCTTTGGCCCGGACGCCTGGAGGCGGCAGGCGAGGTGCTCATCGACGGCGCCCACAACCTGCAGGGGGCGCGTGCCCTTTCGAACCACCTGGACCGCCTGGGCGGGCGGGTGGTCTGGGTCCTGGGCGGCCTGGCCGACCGCGCGCCTTCGGACCTTCTCGGGCCGCTCCTCGGGCACGCCCGCGCGGTGGTCGCGACGACCGTGTCCTCGCCCCGCGCCCGCTCGGCCGGGGCGTGGGCCCGCCTGTGCGCCCGCCGCGGCAGGCCCGCTGCCACGGCCGCGGACGTGGCCGAGGCCGTCGCGCGCGCGCGGGCGGTGCGCCGGCCGGGCGAGCGCGTCCTCGTCGCGGGCTCGCTCTACCTGGCCGGGGAGGCGCGCACCGCACTCGGGCTCGGGCCGCCTTGGCCTCGTGCGACCGCGCTGGCGGCCGGGCCAGGGGTAGAGCAGGGAGACGGGGCGTAGGTTCCGGCAAGGCCAGGCGCCGGCCAGTTCATGGTCGGCCTTGCCAGGGATGGACGTGTGAGGCAGAATGTATACATCGGTCATAGTACCAGGTCCCAATGACGTCCCCGGGCGGGAGGTGGCCGGCATCGAGGACGTGGCCACCCCGCCGCAGACCGAGCCGGCGCGGGAGCGCGTCATCACGGCCGCGGAGGTTGCCGCGGCGATCGCCCCCGGCAGCTGCGTGGGGGTGGGCGGGTCGGGCCTGGCGCGCAAGCCGCTAGCGCTCGTGCGCGCGCTGGCCCAGGCCGGCGTGCGCGACCTCGACCTGTGGACGGGCGTCGGCGGCCTCGAGGTCGAGGTGCTGCTCGCCGCCCAGGCGGTCGGGCACCTGCACGCCACGTACGTGGGGCTCGAGGCCGTGGGCCTGGCGCCCCTGTTCCGGCGTGCGCGGGAGGAAGGCAGGCTCGCGTTCGACGAGTGGAGCGAGTGGACGCTGATCGCGGCCCTGCGCGCCGGCGCCGAGGGCGCCCCGTTCGCGCCGGTGCGCGCAGGCCTGGGAAGCGACGTGGCGGCGGGCCACGCCGACTGGCGCCCCTTCGCCTCGCCTCTCGACGGCGAGCCGCTCCTGGCGGTGCCGCCGGTTCGCCCCCAGGTGGCGCTCTTGCACGTCGACGTGGCCACGCGCGACGGCCGCGCCTACGTGCTGGGCGACAGCCACTGCGACCGGCTCTGGGCGCTGGCGGCGGAGCGTGTGTTCGTGAGCGCCGAGCGCGTCGAGGGCGCGGCCTGGGAGCCGCCGCAGGGGCTGCGGGCGCCGGTGGCGTGGGGCGGTGCGGTGGCAGGCGTGGTGTACGCCCCCGGCGGCGCGCGTCCGGGAGGCATCGCGCCCTGGTACCGGCCCGACCCCGACGCGGTGCGCGCGCTCTGCCAGGAGCTTGCCGAGGTGGTTACGGCGTGAGCGGCGATGCGCTCGAGGCGGCCCTGGCCAGGGCCGATGTCATGGTGTGCGTGATGGCCCGTGTGACGGCACGCCTTGCGCCCAGGCCCGACCTGGTCGGCGGCGCCACGCCCCTCTCGCACCTGGCGGGGGCGCTGGCGCGCGCGGTGTACGCGCCGGACCTGCCCGTGCTCGCCAGCCAGGGCCGGCTGGGGCGTGCGCCGCTCGGCTGGCTCGGCCAGGAGGACTCGGCCCTCCTGGCCGAGGGCAGCGGGCGGGTCGGCATGGACCTGCCGGAGATCTTCGCCTACGTGACCTCGGGCCGCTTCGCGATCTGGATCGGGCCGGCCCAGATCGACCGCCTCGGCAACACGAACATCTCGCGCATCGGCCCGGCGCAGCGGCCCCGTCCAGCCCTGGTCGGCAGCCGAGGCCTGCCCGACGACAGCGTCAGCCTGCCTGCCGGCCTGTACTACACGACGCAGCACGGGCCGCGCACGGTGGTCGAGCGGGTCGACTTCGTGTCCGGCGTGGGCGACCGCCAGAGGCTGCCCGATGGGAGCAGGGTGCACGGGCGTCCGGCCTACCTCGCAAGCGACCTCGGGCTCTTCGACTTCGCCGGCCGCGACGGCGCAATGCGTGTCGTCGCGCTCATGCCGGGGGTGACGCTCGAGGTGGTGCGCGCGGCCACGCCGTTCGACCTGGAGGCGGTTGCCGACCTTCCCGCCGTCGTCGCGCCCAGCCACGAGGAGCGCGCTGCGCTCGCCGAGCTCGACCCGCTCGGGGTGCGGGCCATCGAGTGCCTGCGCGACGCCGAGGCGGCCGCGGCGCTGCGCGCGCGCCTGCGGGCGGAGGAGGAGGCGGCCCTCGCACCGCGCGCGAGCGCGTTCCTCGCCTCTCTGGGCCTCGCTCAGACAGGGGCGTGGGCGCAGTGACTGCGGAGGAGGTCGGCGTGCGCCTCGAGACGGGGCCCGACGGCGTGTCGGTCCTGCGCTGGCGGCGCGGCGGACGGCGCAACGCCTTCGACCACGCCCTGGTGGAGGCGCTGTCGGAGCGGCTCGAGGAGCTCAGGCGGAAGCCGCCGGCGGCGCTCGTCCTGTACGGCGCGGACGGCGACTTCTCGGCCGGGGCCGACCTGGCCGACGTGCGGGCGCTGGCAGACGGGACGCGCGGGCGCGCGCTCGACTACAGCCGCCGCGTGCAGGATCTCACGGCCGCGGTGGAGGCCGTGCCCGCGCCCTCGGCGGCGGCCATCGAGGGCGTCTGCATGGGCCTCGGGCTCGAGATCGCGCTCGCCGCCACGGTGCGGGTGGCCGCGAGCGACGCCCGCCTCGGCCTGCCGGAGATGGCGCACGGCCTGTACCCCGCCGCGGGGGGCACGGCCCGCCTGCCGGAGGCGGTGGGCGAAGGGCGAGCCCGCACCCTGATCCTGGAGGGGCGGACGCTGAGCGCCCGCGAGGCGCACGAGCTGGGCCTGGTCGAGCGCCTATCGGACCCCGGCGGGGCGCTTTCCGCAGGGGTGGCCTGGGCTCGCCAGGCCGCGCCCACGGGGCAGGCGGCGGTGCGCCTCCTCGCCGCCCGTCGGGTGGCCCGGGGCGAGGCGTTCGAGCGCGCTCTCGAGGCGGAGCGCGAGGGATTCGCGGATCTTGTCCGCACGGCTGCCGTACGCGAGCGCCTCGACGCCTTCCTGGCCGCGCGGCGAAAACCGCAGGGCGGCGCGGCCGGCAGGGCCGGGCCACGCGAGGGCGCCTGGGTCGGACGAGGGGAGGTACCGCAGTGGCCTTGAGCGAGGTGGGCGCAGGCATCGCCGGCATGGGTTCGGTGGTGCCGGAGGTGGTGGTGACCAATCACGACCTCGAGGGTCGGATGGACACGTCTGACGAGTGGATCCGCTCCAAGATCGGCATCCTCGAGCGGCGCTGGGTGCGCCAGGACCAGGCGATGACCGATCTCGCCATTCCCGCCGCCCGTCAGGCGGTGGAGCAGGCCGGCATCGACGCGCGTGAAATCGAACTGATCATCGTCGCCGGCTCGAACCATGACTACCTGATGCCGGCAACCGCCTGCCTCGTGCAGGCGGCCCTGGGAGCCGACAACGCCGGCGCCCTCGACATCAAGAACGCGTGCAGCGGCTTCGTCTACGCCCTGGGGGCGGGGGCGGCGTTCGTGCAGAACCATACGGCCTCCACGGTGCTCGTGATCGGCGCCGAGGTGCACTCCAAGATCATCGACCAGGACGACCGCACGATGGCCCCGTTCTTCGGCGACGGCGCGGGCGCCGTCGTCCTGAGGCGCACCCGCCCCGGCACCGGCGTGCTGTCGTCGTTCTTCGGCGCCGACGGCTACAACGCCGACGCGATCATCGTTCCCGCCGGCGGCTCGCGCCGCCCCGTCGATCACGAGGCGATCGAGGAGAACGCGCACCTGTGCCGCATGGACGGCAAGCGCGTCAAGACCTTCATTCAGCGCGTCTTCCCTTACGCCATCCAGCAGACGTGCCGCCGGGCGGGACACGAGGTCACGGACCTCGACTTCGTGATCTCCCACCAGGCCAACCTCCACCTCATCCGCGAGGGCATGGAGAACATGGGCCTGCCCATGTCGAAGACCCTCACGATGCTGGAGTGGCTGGGCAACTCCGGCGCGGCGTCGGTGCCGACCGTGCTCAAGGAGGCCGTCGACCGCGGCCAGATCCAGCCCGGGGATCTCGTGGCGACCGCGGGCTACGGCGCCGGCCTCGCGTACGGCGCGAACCTCATGCGTTGGCCGGCGCCCGACGACTTTCTGCCCTAGGGCTGTTCGCGGCCGGGCGACTCAGAACGGTAGGGGGAGGTGGGGCCGTGCGTGGCGTACTCGTCACCGGCGCGACGGGCGGCATCGGGCACAGCCTCGTGGAGGCGTTCGCGGCGCAGGGGGACAGCGTGGCCGTCCACTACCATCGCCAGGCGGAGGCCGCGCACGCGATGGTCAAGGCACTTGGGTGCGCCCATCCGGCGCAGCGCTTCGTGGCCGTCCACGGTGACGTCTCCGACCCGGATGAGGCCCGCGCCATGGTGCACGCGGCGGCCGACGGGCTTGGGGGCCTGGACGTGCTGGTGAACAACGCCGGCATCAACCGCGACAAGACGCTGCGCAAGGCGGAGCTCGAGAGCTGGCGGCGGGTGGTGGACATCGACCTCTACGGCATCGTCTACTGCGCGCACGCCGCCCTGGAGCTCCTGCGCTCGCCCGGCCGGATCGTCAACGTGTCGTCCATCATCGGCGCCCTGGGCAACTTCGGCCAGACCAACTACAGCGCCGCCAAGGCGGGCATCTTCGGCTTCACGAAGAGCCTGGCGAAGGAGCTCGGCGCGCGCGGCATCACCGTGAACGCGGTGGCGCCCGGCTTCGTCGACACGCCGATGACCGCGTCCATGCCCGAGGCGGCGCGCCAGACGTGGATCGAGCGCACGCCCCTCGGCCGCTTTGCCCGGCCCGAGGAGGTGGCGGCCTGCGTCGTGTTTCTCGCCTCGCCGGCGGCCTCGTACGTGAACGGCGCGATCCTGCACGTGAATGGCGGCGCCTACTAGCGTAGCGGCCGCGAAGGGAGTGGGAGGGTTGGCAGAGGCGACGGAGCCTAGAAGGCGTGTGCTCGTGACCGGATCCAACCGCGGCTTCGGGCGGGCGATCGTGCTGCGCCTGGCACGCGACGGCTATGACGTCGTGGTGCACTGTCGGCGCGACCTGGAGCGCGCCGAGGCGGTGGCGGAGGAGGCGCGCGCCCTGGGCGCCCGCGCTCTCGTGGCGGCGGCCGACCTGGAGGACCCGGACGCCATCGCCGCCCTGTTCGACCGCGTCGGCGCGGAATACGGCGGGCTCGACGCGTTCGTCGCGAACGCGGCCGCCACGGCGTTCTTGCCCACGCTGGCGCTCAAGCCCCACCACATCGACCGCACCTTCGGCCTGAACGTGCGCGGCTTCGTGCTCTCCGTCCAGCACGCCGTGGCCCTCATGCCGCCGGAGGGCGGCGGGCGCATCGTCGCCATCTCCGGCTACGGCAGCATGCGCTACCTGCCCGGCTACGCGGCGATGGGCGCGGCCAAGGCGGCACTCGAGCGCTGGGTGAGCTACCTGGCGGTGGAGCTCGCGCCGCGCGGCATCGTGGTCAACGGCATCAACCCGGGCTGCGCGGAGACGGCCAGCGCCGAGGTGTACTTCACGCGCGCCGGCTCGCAGGCCCAGTCCGAGGTGACGCGGCGCACGCCGATGGGCCGCCTGACGCGCAGCGAGGACGTGGCGGGCGTGTGCGCCTTCCTCCTGTCCGATGACAGCGCCTTCATCTGCGGCCAGACGATCGTGGTGGACGGCGGCCTCACCCTGGTGGTGCCGCCGTTCGCGGAAGCGGGCACGCTGGAGGATGCGGCCTGGGGCCGCAGGCCCGAGGCCGCCCGGGCGGCCGTGGCAAGCGGCACGGAAGGCGGCCGCGGCCACTAGGGAGCGCGCCGGCCGAGAGCAGAGGAGCGACGGGGGAGGCGACGGAGTGTGCGGATCGCGATCGATGCCATGGGTGGGGACAACGCGCCGGAGGCGGTGGTGCAGGGTGCGCTTCACGTCCTGGGCGAGGACCCGGATCTCGAGCTGATCCTGGTGGGCGTGCCCGAGGAACTCCCGGGCCTGCCGCGCGCGGGCGAGCGCATCCGCCTCGTGCCGTCGGGCCCGGCCATCCCCGAGGGGGCGCCGCCGGCCCGCACCCTCCTGCGCCAGCCGAACGCCTCCGTGGCCGTCACCATGCGCCTCCTGGCGGCGGGCGAGGCGGACCTCGCGCTCACCTTCGGTAACACCGGCGCCGCGCTCGTGAGCGCGGTGCACGAGGTGGGCCTCCTGCCGGGGGTGACGCGCTGCACCGTGGGTGAGAGCCTGTTCCGCTTCGCCCCGAAGCGCCTGGTCCTCGATCTCGGCCCGTCCGTCGACGTGCGCGGAGCGCACCTCGTGGCGTTCGCGCGCATGGGCTGCGCCTATCTCGAGGCGTTCTACGGGCTCGAGCGGCCGCGCGTCGCCATCCTCTCGAACGGCGGCGAGACGGGCAAGGGGAACCTGCTGGTGAAGGAGGCGACGCCCCTTCTAGCCGCGAGCGGCCTGAACTTCGTGGGTGCGGTGGAGGGCCACGAGCTTGTCCTGGACAGGGCCGACGTGATCGTGTGCGACGGCTTCGTCGGCAATGTCCTGATCAAGTTCTGCGAGGGGCTCGCAGGCGTGCTCGACGAGTACTTCCGCGCCGAGACCGGGCGCGAGCCAAGCCGGGAGCGGCCGTGGGCGAGCTTTCGCGCCATCGAGGACCACGGTGGCGCGCTCCTCGGGCTGCGCGGGCCGGTGCTCCTCGGGCACGGCCGCGCCGCGACCGCGGGCGTGAGCTCGGTCGTGCGCCAGGCGACGCGCCTTCTGCGCGGCGACTTCCAGCGCCGCATCGAGCGCGCCGTCGACGTGCACTGGCGCGACCCCGAGGCGGACGCGGAGCCGGACGAAGGCGACGGCGACGACGGGCAGGTGGCCGTGGCGGGTCGCTAGCGCGGCCCGGCGGCGGGGAGGTGGCCGGCGCGTCGGACGCCCAGGTCGTCCTCCGGCGCTATGAGGCGCGCGATCGCACGGCCGTGCAGGACCTGCACCGGCGCGCCTTGGAGGCGACGGGCGCGTACCTCGGCCCCGGACCGTGGGACGCCGACCTCGAGGACGTGGAGGGCCACTACCACCGCGGTGGCGGCCTGTTCCTCGTGGCCGAGGAGGGCGGCCGGGTCGTCGGCATGGGCGGCCTTCAGATGGCCCGCACGCCGGGCAGGGCGTTGATCAAGCGCATGCGCGTGGAGCCGGCCCTTCAGGGCAGGGGCATCGGCCGCGCCATCCTCGGCGCCCTGGAGGCGTACGCACGCGCCGCCGGGCTGAGCGCCCTGGCGCTGGACACGACGACCGTGCAGGCACGGGCCCTCGCCCTCTACGGCCGCAGCGGCTATCGCGAGACGGGCCGGCGCCGGCTGCGAGGATTCGAGGTGGTCCTTATGGAAAAGAACCTTGACACCGCGCCGGATGGCTGACATCCCGGGCGGCGGTGGATGGACGGCCTACGCGGGGGGCGGAGCGGTGGCACAAGCGGCCTTCGGAGCGGGACCGCTCGAGGGCGTGCGGGTGCTCGACCTGTCGCGCGTGCTCACGGGCCCCTACTGCACGATGATGCTCGCCGACTACGGGGCGGACGTCGTCAAGGTGGAGCGACCCGGCACGGGCGACGACACGCGCGCCTGGGGCCCGCCCTTCGCCGCCGGCGAGAGCGCCTACTTCCTGAGCGTGAACCGCAACAAGCGCAGCGCCGCCATCGACCTGAGCCGGCCCGAGGGCGTCTCCGCCGTGCACGCCCTGGCCGCGGCCGCCGACGTCGTGGTCGAAAACTTCCGGCCCGGCACGGCCGAGCGCCTTGGCATCGGCTACGACGACCTCACGCCCGACAATCCGGGCCTCGTGTACTGCTCGATCTCGGGCTTCGGACAGAGCGGCCCGTACCGGGACCGACCCGGCTTCGACGCCGTGGCGCAGGCCTTGAGCGGGATGATGTCCATCACCGGCGAGCCCGACGGCCAGCCGATGAAGCACGGCATGCCGATCGCCGACCTATCCACCGGCATGTGGGCGGCGTTCGCGATCGTCGCCGCCCTGTACGAGCGCGCGCGCACCGGGCTCGGCCAGCGCATCGACTGCTCGCTCCTGTCGAGCCAGGTGTCGTGGCTCACGTTCGCCCTCACCGGCTATCTGGTCTCGGGCCAGGCGCCGCGGCGCTACGGCAACGGCCACCCGACGATCGTGCCCTACCAGGTGTTCGCCTGCGCCGACGGCCACCTCATGATCACGGCCGGAAACGACAAGCTGTTCGCCGCCCTGTGCGACGTCCTGGGCCTTGAGGCGCTCAAGGACGACCCGCGCTTTCGCACCAACCCCGC
>JAKASY010000432.1 GCA_021817625.1 Bacillota bacterium
CCGCCCGTGCCCGCGGCCATGCGCCGCCTTCCCTGCGCTACAATCGGGTCGACATCGTGCGGGCTTGCGGGAGGCGTAGAGGTTGATCGACAGCGAGCGGGTGCGGGTGTCCCGGGACTCCCTGGGCGAGGTGCGGGTGCCGGTCGAGGCGTACTGGGGCGCGCAGACGCAGCGCGCCATCGAGAACTTTCCGGTAAGCGGCCTGCGCTTTCCGCGCAGGTTCGTTCGCGCTCAGGGGCTGGTGAAGCTGGCCGCGGCGCGCGCCAACCGGGAGGTCGGGATGCTCGATCCCGTGGTTTCGGAGGCGATCGAGGCGGCGGCGCGCGAGGTGGTGGAAGGGAGGCTCGACAGCCACTTCCCCCTCGACGTGTACCAGGCCGGCGCGGGCACGTCCCAGAACATGAACGCCAACGAGGTGATCGCCAACCGCGCGTGCGAGCTCCTGGGCGCGGAGCGCGGCGACGTAAAGCGCGTGCACCCAAACGACATGGTGAACATGGCCCAGTCGACGAACGACACGATCCACGTCGTGATCCAGGTGGCGGTGGCCGAGGCCGTGGTGCGCGACCTCCTGCCCGCGCTCGACGACCTCGAGGAGGTGCTCGAAGAGAAGACGCGGGCGTTCGACCCGATCCTCAAGTCGGGCCGCACGCACCTGCAGGACGCGGTGCCCATCCGCTTGGGACAGGAGTTCTCCGGCTACCTGGGCTCCTTGCGCCTGAGTCGGCGCGCCCTCGAGGCATCGCTCGACGGCCTCTACCAGATCGGCATGGGCGGCACCGCGGTGGGCACGGGCCTCAACGCGGACGTGCGCTTCGGCCAGCTCGCGGTGGAGGCGATCGCCGCCGAGACCGGCTTGCCGTTCCGGCTGCCGGACAGCATGTTCGCGTTCATGCAGAACCTCGACGCCGTCGTCGCGGCCTCGGGCGGGGCGCGCACCGTGGCCGTGGCCCTGACCAAGCTGGCCAACGACCTGCGCCTTCTCGCCTCCGGGCCGCGCACCGGCATCGACGAGGTGCGCCTGCCGGCGGTCCAGCCCGGCTCGAGCATCATGCCCGGCAAGGTGAACCCCGTCATGGCGGAGATGCTCAACATGGTGTGCTACCAGGTGTTCGGGCACGACCACACGGTGGCGGCCGCCGCCCAAGGCGCGCAGCTGGAGCTCAACGTGATGATGCCGGTGATCGGCTACAACGCGCTCATGGAGATGGTCATCCTGGCCGGCGGCGTGCGCGCCTTCACGAGCCGCGCGATGCGCGGCCTCGAGGCGAACGAGGCGAAGTGCGAGTGGTCGATCGAGCGCTCGACCGCGATCGTCACGGCCTTAAACCCCGTCCTCGGCTACGACCGCGCCGCCAGCATCGCCAAGCAGGCGTTCGCCGAGGACCGGATGGTACGCGCCGTGCTGATCGAGGACGGCATCCTGCCCGAGGCGGACGTGGCACGGCTCCTCGACGTACACGCGATGACGGAGCCCGGGGCGCACGGCGGCGAATAACCGAGGGCAGCAGAGCGGACGCGGCCGTTCGACCGACATGGCCATGCTTATGACAAGCGCGCCCCGGGCACCCTAGCGCCGGGGGTGAGAGCATGGCACCGCGCTTCGATCGCGAACGCTTCGCCTACGAGCTGGCCCAGGAACTCGGTGTCGACTACGCCCGTGTGCCGACGGCCCGGGCCCCGGATGCGGCCGTGGCCGAGGTGCAGGACGGCCTGCAAGAGACGATGGAGGTCGGCCCCCAGGCCACATCGCGCGACGCCGAGCCGGACGTGACATATGGGGCGGCTGCCGGACTCTCTACCCTGAACCGGGCGCAGCCCACGCCCGTGCGCCTGACCGTGGCGGGCCAGCGCGCGCCGCAGCGGGATCAGGACTAACGCGGATGCCTGCCGACGGCCGGGAAGCGTTTCCCGGTCGTCGGCACGCCCGCGCCACGATAGCCAACCTGCGTGGCGCATCCAAGTTTTTGCAGGACGCGCGTGCCCTGGCGGGAACCAATGGGCGTGATCGCGGGCGGGGAGGGGTGCACCTTGCGGCAACGGCGGCGTTGGGTCGGCGCCGCGTGCGCCGCGCTCGCCGTCGCGCTCGCGAGCCTCGCATCGGGCGCCGACATCGGGGCTGCGGCAGCGGCGGGCGAGGTGCTCGTCGTGGCCAACCCGAGCGGACCGGCGGCGGTGGGTGAGCCGGTCTGGCTCACGGCCTACGTGATCCCTTCGGGTGCGGGCGCGGGGACCCAGGCGCCGGTTGCCTGGTCGCTCGCGGCGGGGTCGAGGTCGGGCGCCGCGGTGACGGCAAACGGGCCGGACGTCGCCGTCTTCCAGGCGGCCCGACCCGCCACCTACGCGCTCGTGGCCAAGAGCGGCACCGTGTCCCGGCGCTTCGAGATCGAGGTGTACGGTCCGCCGGCGGCGGTAACCCTGGCGCCGGCGCGGCCGACGCTCACGTCGGACGGAGCGGCGACGGACGCGCTGACGGTGGCTGTCACCGACGCGCGCGGTGTGGACGACACCGGCTTCGACGGCAGCGTTTCCCTGTCCGACCGCCTGGGGCAGCTGTGCCAGGGCGGCGCGCCGGTGCGAACCGAGGTGCTCGCCCTGGACGAGGGCCAGGCCACCGCCACCCTGTGCGCCGGCCCGCCCGGTGTCGTGGCAGTGGACGCCGTGCGCGCCTCTCTCCTGCGCCATGCGTCGATCTCGGGCCTCGTGCCCGTGGCACGCGTGCGCTACGGCAGCGCTGCCGTGAGGGACGTGGCAGCGCGCCCCACCGCGCTCGCGCTCACGCCGCTATGGGGCGGTGAGCGCATGCTGCTTCCCGCCCGCGCCGGCTCTGCGGCGCCATTCTACCTTCCCGTGACCGACCTGAGCGCGAGCCGGGCGCAGTCGGTCACCCTCGCCCTCTCGGTCGAGGACCAGAGCGCGGAGCCCTGGCCCCAGACGCCGCGGGCCGTGACCGTCCGCCTCACGGGCCCCGGCTCGCTTTCGCCGAACCGCGTGGTCGCTCAGGAGACGCTTGCCTATCCGGGTGAAGGCACGTTCTCCGTGTACAGCGTGCCCGGGCGCGCGGGCGCGGTGTCGGTCACCGCCTCGGCGCCCGGGCTCACGCCCGCCACGTACGCCATCGCGACGTACGTGAACACGGCGCCGCGCGCCCTGCGCGTCCTCGTGAGCCGCGGCATCGACGCCGCCGGCATGCCGTACAACCTGTACGACGTGTCGCTCGTGGACGCCAAGGGCCGGCCTATGCCCGACGCCCAGGGCGCGATCCGCGTGACGGACGACTCGAGCGAGCTCGCCACCGACGACCCGCTTGCCGCCCGCTTCGGTCGCTTGACCGCTTCGATCCTGTATGCGCCCGGCGCCGAGGCGGCCGACCCGGCGGCCTATCGCGTCGGCCCGCCGGGCGCCGCCTGGCCCGTGCC
>JAKASY010000433.1 GCA_021817625.1 Bacillota bacterium
GTTCGCGAGGTCGCGCACGCGGTGCGTCTCGGTCATCTGGTTGAAGATGCGCACGCGGTCGCCGCGCTTGGGCGGGTTCGTGATCGCTAGCTCGATGCAGCGCACGGTGTTTCGGATGTGGATGAACGCCCGCGTCTGGCCGCCGGTGCCGTGGACCGTGAGCGGGTAGCCGATGGCCGCCTGCATGAGAAAGCGGTTGAGCACCGTGCCGTAGTCGCCGTCGTAGTCGAAGCGGTTGATCAGCCGGTCGTCGCGGCTCGTCTGCTCGGTCTGCGTGCCCCACACGATGCCCTGGTGCAGGTCCGTCACGCGCACCTGGTCGTTCTTGTTGTAGTAGGCGAACGTGAACTGGTCGAGGACCTTCGTCATGTGGTAGACGCTGCCCGGGTTGGGCGGGTAGAGGATCTCCTGCTCGATCCGGTGGTTCTCGTCAATGGGCACCTCGATCTTGAGGTAGCCCTCCGGGATGCGCATGCCGGCCGTGCCGTAGCCGTAGACGCCCATGGTCCCCAGGTGGACGACGTGCACGTCGAGGCCGGACTCGACCACCGCGGCCAGGAGGTTGTTCGTCGCGTTCAGGTTGTTGTCGACGGTGTAGCGCTTGTGCCAGGAGCTCTTCATGGAGTACGGCGCGGCGCGCTGCTCGGCGAAGTGGACGATCGCGTCGGGCTCGAACTCCTTGATCAGGGACAGGAGACGGTGGTAGTTCTCCGCTACGTTGAACCGGTGCCACGCGATCTCCTTGCCGCTGACCTCCTTCCACGCCTTGAGGCGCGTCCCCATCGGCGCGATCGGCGTGAGCGAGCTCACCTCAAGCTCGTGGTCGATGTTGCGACGCGAAAGGTTGTCGACGATCACGACGTCGTGGCCGCGATCGGAAAGGTGGAGCGATGTCGGCCACCCGCAAAAGCCATCGCCGCCAAGGACGATCATCCGCACTGGCCAGCCCTCCTCGCCATGCCCGCGGGCCGCGCGCCCAAGGGCGCGGACCCTAGACTCGGCGAACACTTTGGTCTACCAAAGGGTTTCCCACTTACAAACAGGCGGCCCGACGCGAAACCGCGACGCGGCCGCTGCCTGCTGTCGCCGCACCAAGTGTACAGGGCACGAAGGCGCTCGGAAAGCCGCCAAGTTCTGCGCGCGCTGGCGCGATCCTGCGCGCGCAGCCGGCAACTGCCACGCGCGGCGTCACAGCCGACGTTGGCGGCTCGTGCCATGCGGTGCACGGTGGCTACGGCCCGACGCGCCACGCCTTGGCCGGATCGACCGTCTTGCCCATGCGGCCCACGAGCCCGTCCCACACGCCGCGGATGCGCATGGCCGTATTCGGCACGCCGAAGCGCGGGTTGACCACGAGCTCGCGCGCGCTCTGGCCGAGCGCGTAGCGCAGCGCGAGGAGGAACTCGCGCCCGCTCCTGCGCGTGCGAAGCGCCGTGTACACGCGGTTGCGGCTGTCGTAGTACGCCTTCCACGGCGGGTTGCGCGAGATCACGAAGCCGGCGGCGCTGCGCTCGCCGAGGGGGTGGAGCATGCGGCTCCTCGGCACGATGAACACCGGGATGCCCTTCTGGCGCGCGCGCAGGCAGTACTCGTAGTCCGTGAAGCGCATGAAGAAATGGCCGGGCGGGTAGCCGACGGCCTCGGCCAGCGCGCGCCCGCCGAGAAAGCCGCAGAACGGCGCGAGGTCCGCCTCGTAGGTCTCGCCCTGGTCGACCGTCGCGCGCCCGACGGGCACGGGCACGCCGCGCCAGTAGAAGCCGGCGTTGTACTTGTCGAGCTCGTGGTCGTACTGCACCGAGGAGAAGATGGCGGGCCGCTCCGTGCCCCACGCCCCGGCCGCCGCCATGATCGTCTCGAGCGCGATGTCCTCCGGCACCGGGTCGTCGTCGGTCAGCCAGGCCCAGTCGTAGCCCAGCCGCAGCGCTTCGCGCATGCCCGCCTCGAAGCCGCCGCCACCGCCCATGTTCTCCGGCAGGCGCACCACGTGGGCGCTCGGGAACTCGCGCGCGAGAACCTCCGGCGTGTCGTCGGTCGACGCATTGTCCACGACGATGAGCCCATCCGGCTGGCGCGTCTGGCGCGCGAGGCCGGTAAGGCAGCGCCGCAGCGTGGCACTGCGGTTGTGGGTGACGACGACGGCGCACACGGACATCGCGGCGTTCCTCCTCGCCATGGGCTGCGCTCCGGGCCCGGCGCTCGCGCCACACGATAGGAGGCGAGCCTTCGGGTCGAGAGCCCGCGATCCGTTCGACGAGCGCCGAGCCTTCCCCTATCGTTTGCCGCCGGGCAGACAGGGCAGCGCGGGTCGGGTGCCCGCCTGGCCCGCCGTTACGCGTCCGATGCCAGCGGGTCCACGCCCAGCCACGCGGGCAGCTCCGCGCGCGCGCGCCCGGTGACGGACAGGGCCCGGCTCGCACCCCGCACGAGCCATCCCCGCTCGAGAAACGCGTCGAGCATGGCCGCGCCGACCGCGCCGGCCAGGTGCGGCCTGCGCTCGGTGCAGTCGAGGCAGCCGCGCGCGAACGCGCGGCGCGCGCGCCGCAAGGGCGCCACGTCGAGCGCGAGGGCCGCGAGGGCGCGCTCGCCGTCCTGCGACAGGTCGAACACGGCGCCGTGCGGAGTCGCGACCAGCCAGCCCCGGGCCTCGAGGCCGGCGAGCACGCCAACGCCCAGGCGGCCCGCCAGATGGTCGTAGCAGCTCCTCGCCAAGCGGAAGGCGCTGGCGCGGCCCACCTCCCGCAGACCGTACACGGCCCTCGGCGGCGCGACGCGCGACAGCGCCTCGAGCGCCTGCGCCACCTCGACGGAGGCGATGGACACGAGGCGCAGGCGTCCCACCGCCGCCACCGTCACGAGGCCGCCCCGCGCCAGGCGCGCGACGTGCTGGCTCGCCACCGAGGGGCTTACGCCCGCCGCGCGGGCGAGCGCCCCGACCGTCTGCGGGCCGCGCGCCGCGATCTCATCCAGGAACAAGGCGCGCGTGCGGTCGGCCAGGAGGGCGCCCACCTGAGAGATGTCGGGCTCTGCATCCATATGTTCATTATAGCTAATATGTCTTCGCTGTACAGTCGGCCTGACGCCCACGTTGGGAGGAAGGCTCGCATGCCGAGGCGCGCAGGCCGGGCCGCGGGGGTCGTGAGCCCGCTCGCCCGACTCCTGGCCGCCCAGTCGGTCGGGACGCTGGGCGATCAGATGTTCCTCGTGGCCGTGTCGTGGATCCTCGTAGCCCACGCCGGCGCGGCGGAGCTCGCGGCCCTGCTCGCCGTCTGGTCGGTGGCGAGGGGCGTGGCCCTTGTGGGCGGGGGCGTCATCATCGACCGCTTCCCGAAGCGGCCCCTGTCGATCGCCGCAGGCGCGCTCATGGCGCTTGTGAGCGGCTACCTGACGGCGCTCACGGCGGCGCACGACCTCCAGC